>WJKC01000048.1 GCA_014729335.1 archaeon
CATTTTAATCTATAAATACTAGCTTCTTTAAGTATTGTTTTATTTAAAATTAGTACTAGTCAATAAATATCTATTTAAGTAAGTATTTGTAAAAAATAGTAATGAGCAAAGGAGATATTACTTATTTCAAAAACAATGAGTACCGATTAAAGATACTGTTGTTAGTTAATGAAAAAGGTGAGAAAGCTAAGAAGGAATTAAGAAAAGATATAGATAATGATTATCAGTTTTATAATCAGTTAAAGACAATGAAGATTAGGGGTTTCATAGTGGAAGAGGGTGACGGGTTATCAATCACTAAGCAGGGTTACGAGGTCGCCATCAAGCTGGGACGTGAAGCAACCTTAATAGCTGATTATTATCGTTCGGAGATGATGGAGAAACTAGGGGTTTATAAGAATGAAATGCCTGAGATGGAGCAGGAGCAGTCAATCAAGCGCCAGACTATCAGGCTGCTGGAAGGCTTTAAGAAGTCATTAGATAGACTTATTAAATAATTGTACCATGTTTAAATAATACTTTTTATCATAATTATTGATGAAATGCTCTGGTACACCCACCTCGCTCTAGCTTTATTCATTGGGAGGTTAACAAGCCTTGACCCTTTATTATTAGTTTTAGGGTCAATACTGCCCTGACATTGACACCCCTAACAGCCTGATAGGCTCTATATACAAGAAGTTAAGCCTTTATCTAAGAGAGCGGTTTAGTCATAGAGGACTGACTCATTCATTATTATTCACAGCTCTATGCATGATTACCCCCTCGCTAGGTTTTGGAGTGCTGAGCCACTTATTGCTTGACTTGTTAAACAAGCAGGGGGTTAAACTATTATATCCTCGCAAGACTAGGTACACGTTACTAGACGCTCCATTAGTTATCAGGAAGCATGACCCTCTTGTTTCATTAATATTATTCTTAGGGGTGTTATTATGTTAGAACAACGGTTAATAAACGCTTTAACAAAGCGGGAGTCAGTTCATGTTAAAGCGGGCGGGGGCAGCGGCAAAACAACTCTTCTTAAGGGTTTAAGAGAGGTTTTAAGGAATTGTGCTTACACAACGCCTGCAAGCAAGAAAAAGGTGCTGGTTAAGATAGCTGAGGCAGCGGGTGTTGAAACCAGTAAAAAGAACACCAGCACTTTATTAAATGACGTGATGGAGGAGCTTCAGAATAATACAATAATCTTATTAGTTGATGACTCTGACAGCGTCACGAGGTCAGTCAGGTTTTTATTAGAGAAGTTGTTAAGTCATGGTTTATTAATAATCACTATTGGAGAGGATAACTTCCTGTGCTTGCCTGAGGAATTAATGCCTCAAAAGAGTGACAAGGAGCTGGAAGAAGTGATTGGTGATAAAGTAAGACCATCAGTAGCTCGTTTAATAGCCAGGGAGTGCAGCACTCCAAAGGAGGCGGTGCTGGCTGCTAGGAAGGCAGGGTATAATGACCTTAGCAACAAGGAAAAGATTCACTCTTTTATAGAGAGGATTAGGGTTAAAAAAACTGAGTTAATGCCTGTCTGGAGCGCTGGCGTGATAATAACACTGTTACTATCAATGAGGTATTATTTTTACATGCAGCGGGAGTACCAGGCTGGCTACACCCTTGCATTGATTGCCTACGCTTTAAGGGCTCTTAACGGGCTTAGGAGACGATGAAGGCTTAACCCTAGGGTTTTTAAAAGGTCAGTTAATACTTGTTAATTATGACAAAAACAGGAACAGTGAAGTTTTTTAACAGAATAAGAAGATTTGGCTTCATCACCCCTGATGACGGCGGGAAAGATGTCTTCGTGCACTCATCAGGACTAGCAAATGACCCTAATATGCCTGGAAGGAAGATTAGTATTAAAGAGGGCGACAAGGTGTCATTTGAGGTTGAGCAGGGAATGAAGGGAAAGAAGGCGATTAACGTTAAGAAAGTATCGGCTGAGGAAGAGGTTGAAGAAGCCCCTATTGAAAAGGTGGAGCTTACGCCTAAGCCGAAACCTGAGAAAACAATAAAGAAGGAAAAAGGTGTTAAGAAAACTGAGCTGATGAAAAAATTTGAAAAAGAAACAGGTAAGAATGCTATCTGGCAAGGAAAAGTAACTAAGAATTTTAAGGATTGGAAAAAAGAACAATAAGAAACTCTTAAAGAAAATTTTTTTCAAAGATAGTGATACTTATATAAAGACTCAATGAGTTGCTCTTTTTTAACATGACAGTTGCAAAAATAATTGAGATTGTTGGCTGCTCAAGCAAGAGTTTTAACGACGCTATTAAGAACGGGGTTAAGACGGCTCAGAAGACAATAAGGAATATACGGGGAGCTCACATTCTTGGCAAGAACGTTAAGATAAGGGATGACAAGATAATTGAGTACCGGGTTAACATGAAGTTATCCTTTGGTGTTGAAGAGAAAGAGGATTAAGTAATAAAAGCAATATAATATAAGGTCTTATTATAGTTAGAGCTGTTGGGGTTATTAACGTATTTTGAGTCAGCGTAGTATAAGTAATTATCATTAAATGCTATTCTAGGAGCAGTCCTGTAGCTAGGAGCTGTTGATGACATTACTAATTCTTCCTCACCTGTTGATAGGTTATAATAATAAACCGCTCCACTAATTAATGGTCCAGGGTCAGCTGTGTAGTAGATGCCGTCATTGTATTGTAAATCCCTTAAGTAATTATACTCCTCTGAGTTAATTATTTGTTCATCATTCCTGTAAATACTTGAACCCTTAATCTGAAATACTTCTCCGTTAACTACTATTAATTCAGTGCCGGCAACACTTCCTTCACTGACAGGGTTAAAAGTGCTTATTAGGGTTTGATTAAACCCTTCCTCTCCATTAGAGTAAGCGTAGTAAACATTATCTAATTCAAGGTTAAAAGCGTCAATGAATAATTCTTCAAGCGAGACTATTGTTTCAGACCCCTCTTCATTCTTGCTAACACTCTTTATCATAGTTCCATTTTCAAGGTAGTAAGCATTGTTTTCATCAATCTTTAAGTCAGTTATAACGTTTGAAGTGGTTAATAACTTGGTTATTGAAGCGTTTTCTTTATTAATCTTAAAGACCTCGTTAAAGTCTGACTCACCGCTAATCAAATACAGGGAGGTGTTATCAATTAGTAATGAGTGGTCATTGCATAATGAGACGTTGTGTTCCAGAAGCCTTGTTAGGTTTTTATCACTCATTGATACTGAGTAGATTCTTAGTGTCTCACTATCATAACCCCCCACCAGTCCCGCGTAACTGCAGGTGTAAAAGTAAGCGTCTTGTTCATCAACTGCCAGGTTAATTATTTTTTCTTCAGTGATGGTTAATAACTCACCTGCCGCTTCTGATAAATCCTCAGAACCATCTAAGCGTACGCCTAAGTTCTCACCTGCCTGTTGTTGAGGGGCCTCTGTCTGATTATCTGCTGGAACGCACTCTCCTTCCAAGTAATAGATTACTTCCTCATCTATACAGGCAAAACAGCTATTAGGGTAGTTTTTGCTTGAACCATTAAGGTAGTAACCACATACTGGCTGGAACAATCCTATACAAGCATCAACTAGTCTTGACTCAGGCGTGCAGTAATTCTTATCAAGGACGCCGGCAAATTGACTGCTGAGTATTGAGTAAAGAGTTGATAAGACCCTGGTATCATTTCCTAGGTATATTATTATTAGGTTGCTCTTGTTAAATAAGTGAGGCTGGCCACCCCAGTTAACGCTTGTTGAGCCTATAACACTACCATTACTAGAGACGCTGCTGCTGAAATCATTAGCTGTTGATGCATTATTGAACTCGTAGACCTGCAGTTGTTCTCCTTGAATATTCAGCAGTACTCCCTGTACAGGGATGAAAAGCTGGTTAATTGACCCGGCGACTGACATGCCTGGCAGCTCGTTACTTAATTTGTTAATGAATGACTCGTATTCCGCGTTATCAGGCACCAAAATGGTTGCCGGCTCCATAAAGTAGAAATAG
>WJKC01000049.1 GCA_014729335.1 archaeon
AGCTAAGAAAGCTAAGAAAGCTAAGAAAGCTAAGAAAGCTAAGAAAGCTAAGAAAGCTAAGAAGAAGAAAGTGCAGAAGAAGCCTAAGAAGGCTAAAAAGAAAGCAAAAAAGTCTGATTTAATGAAGAAGTATGAGAAGGAAACTGGTAAGCACGCGATTTGGCATGGTAAAATTACTAAGAGTTTTAAGGACTGGAAGAAATCTAATGAGTAATATTTAGAATTTTTTATAAAAAACAAAGACTTAACCCTTTTTAATGAAAGGAACAGTAATTAAGAAAGACTACCCTATTAAAGAAAAAACTGAACCAGAAACAAGCGATTTATTAGAGGGTTCAATAGTGGTTATTAACAAGCCAAAGGGTCCTTTCAGTTATCAAGTAACTGACCGGGTGAAGCAAGTTCTAAGAGTTAAGAAGACAGGCCACGCCGGCACGCTTGACCCAAACGCTACTGGCGTGTTGCCTATTGGCGTGAACAAGGGCTGCCACTTGTTAAGGGTTATTAGCAAGGCACCGAAGGAGTATGAGGGCGTGATGCACCTGCATCAGAAAGCGTCGCTTAGCAGGGTTATTGAAACAAGCAGGGAGTTCATCGGCACCATCATCCAGCTGCCGCCGGTCAGGTCAGCTGTTAAGCGTGAAGAGCGTGAGCGTGAAATCTACGATTTAGAGATTAAAGATTTTAAAGGCAGGGACGTGTTCTTCAAGGTTAGGTGCCAAGCAGGCACTTATATTAGGAAACTAGTAAGTGAGTGGGGTGAGTCAATGAGCGTCACTGCTCATTTAAAGGATTTAACCCGCACTCTGGCCGGTCCTTACACCCTGGAGGACGCGGTTGTTTTTGACGAATTCCTGAAAAAGCCCCGTGATTACCTTAAGCCGTTAGAGACCGCTGTTGCTCATCTGTGCCGTGTATGGCTTGATGATAATACTGTTGAGAGCATCAGCCACGGGTCACAACCCTTCCTGCCAGGCGTTATTAAGTACCATAAAGGAATTAACCGGGGAGAGTTTATTGCCTTAATGTCATCTTCTAACGAGTTAGTTGCTATAGCTAAGTCACTAATGAGTGCTGAAGAAATGAGCGCGTCAAGAGGACAGGTTGCTAAGCTTGAGCGCGTCTTTATCTGAGGAAAAGTTTAAAAAATAAAAATCTTAAGATTTTATCTATGCTGAGCTTGATAAGTGTTTATAAAAAGTCATTCAGGCTCTTACTTAAGTATAAGTTCCTAATTATCGCCTTGATGCCAATAATGATTGACTTATTATTCAGTTACACCTTATCTTTCTCACTAACAACTATTATTAACTCACTGCAGCCAGCCTTATTCGCCTTGTTAACCAGCGGCGACTTCACGTCAGGCGGGTTTTTTGAGCCACTAATCAGCGCTGTTCAGTCAAGAGCTTATTACTACCTTCTTTACCTAAGTGTTTACGCCCTAGTGATGCCGCTAATCATTAGTTATTACTATAACGGCGCACTCTCAGCTTTAAAGGAAGAGAGCTTAAGCCTTAAGAACTTGCTGAAAAAATCTTTCTCAAGGCTTGGCCGTTTCTACGCTGCCCTGCTGGTAATTGCTTTGTTTTTGTCACTGCCATTCACGCTCGTTTTATTATATAATCCGCTAATACTATTAATCCCTTTTATTGAATTCTTTTTATTAATACTGTTATTCTACGCTCTGCCGGCAATCTCCTTGGAGAATGGGGGTTTTAGGCGGGTTTTTAGCTACGCCTGGTTTGTAGGCAGGAATAACCTATGGTGTTCAGTATCATACCTGGCACTGTCAGTTATTGTGATAAGACTCACCACCTTCTTTTTATCAATCCTGCCCCCAAAGTATAGTGTTTACGCCGCAGTGTTAATCCTTGTTCCATTACTTAGTATTAGCCACGCAGTATTATACCTTCAAGGGGTTAAACGCTCTCCAGCTTCTTAAAGCCTTTAACCCTTTCTTTAAGCTTCTCTTCAACCACGTACTTTAGTGTCTGGGACGCCATTGGGCAGCCGGCACAGGCTCCCTGCAGCTTGACTTTGACAACCCCGTCTTTAGCACTAACTAACGCTATGTCACCGCCGTCCCGCTGAAGAGCGGGCTTAAGCTCTTCTATCACTTTCCTAACTTCTTTTTCCATAACTAATCACTTAAGAGAGTTAAATTAATAAATAATTCCTCTCTAGTCTTAATTCATGAAGGCTCGTTTAAAAATCTTATTATTACTAGCGTTATTCGTGTTAAGTGTTTTCACTGTCACCCAGTCACCTGGCCAGGTAGTCCTGACTGGTTCTAACGTGACTGTTAAGTATACTGGCTGGATTAGGAATCATACTTTTAACACCAACACTGTTGATTTCATTGTTGGTGAGGAACAAGTTATTAAGGGCTTGGAAAGCGGGGTCCTGGGCATGCACTTAGGCGAGGTTAAGAACATCACAATACCCCCAGCCCTGGCTTATGGCTCTTATGACGAGGAATTAATCTATGGAGTGCCAGTTGAGTTCTTCGAGTCAAATAACGTCTCACTCCCATACGTTGGTGAGGATGTGTTAATTAATGATTTAGAGGGATTAGTTATTAACGTCACTGATGAGTACGTGGTTGTTGACACTAACCACCCATTAGCTGGCGAGGAGTTAAACATGACTATCAAGGTGTTAAGCATAAAATGATTAGTAAGGGGTTATTAAAGATACTGGCGTGCCCTGTCTGCAAGGGCGACTTGGTTCTTAAGTCTAAAAAGCTTGTATGCAAGAAGTGTAAAGAGGAGTACCCAATAAAGGACGGCGTCCCAATACTATTGCCGCCTGAGTTGAGATGAGATGTTTAAGGAGTTATCATTTAAAACTGATAAGCACGTTCAGGTTATTGACTTAACCCCTGAACTCGGTAACCTGGAGTTAAATGGCAACGGCTTGCTCCACGTGTTCACACCCCATGCCACAGCTGCTTTAACTCTTAACGAGGCAGAGCATGGCTTGATGAATGATTTTGAGAAATGGGTGGCGGATAACTTTAAGGGCGACTGGCATCATGACCAGATTGATGATAACGCCTCAGCACACCTTGCTTCAGGTTTAATCGGCTCCTCAGCCACCATCCCTGTTAAAGATGGAAGAATTATTAGAGGCGCCTGGCAGAACTTGTTATTCTTTGAACTGGACGGGCCGAGGAACAAGCGCCGGGTAATAATCCAGTTCCTGACGGGGGTTGAGTAGTTTTGAAACAATTAAGCGTCCTGTTCAAGTTAAAGGATAAATACCCTGATAATAAGAAAATTATTAGTTTACTCGGTGAGGTGGATAAGGGCTGGGCTAAGAAGGAGAAGGTTATTCGCAAGACAGGCGCTCTTAATAACAGGGCTGGAGAATTGTTTAACCGCTTAAGCCCTGATGACCGTGAGGAATTATTCCTTAAGTTATTAACAACGTTGTACCCCGGGGTTGTTACTGACAAGCACCCTCAGAAAAGAGTTTATCTCTGCAAGCTGGGGGGTCATAAGTTCTTTTATGACGTGTTGGAGAATAACATAATGATGCCGTTCCCTAATGAGGAGCCCCGGACCTTCCCTGCAGGCGTTTTTGTTGAGAACATGCCTAAGCTGGAGAAGTTCCTGGAGTACCTTGACACTTACTCAATGCGCAACCGTCGAAGATTCCGTTTTTAGCAAGGTTTATAAATTAATAACCACCCGTTAATCTTTATGCGTGAAGAACTTGTCAGGTTTATGGAAAAGATTCTTAAAGATGATTGTTTAAAAGAGGCGTTCCTTGACTGGTTTGTTAGGCTGGAACCGGGTGAAGAGACGCGTTGCCTTGAGCGATTAGTTGAGGGTGCTGATTTTTTTTCAAAAAGTCTTATTAAACTGCCGCCTGAGTTATCCTCTTACGCAGATTCACTGGATGATATGGCAGGGTCTTTTAACAAGGAGCTGCTGCCTTTAACTAACGTCTTGTTATGCGAGGCTTACATAACTGATAATCTCAGAACTGCACCATCAGAGCTTAAACCATACGCCTTACTAGTTAAGCAGGCGCTTTATAACAACGTTAAAAAAAGTTTATAAGTGCACTTACATAATCATTTTATTATGAGTATTGAAGAGTTAAGCAGGGAGATGGATGAGAAGGAGCGAATGGTTAGTGATTTAAAGAAGAAGATTGAGGCAAAAATTGCTACTATAGAGAGCATTAAGAATCAATATGAAGAGGAGTCTGAAGGCAAGCCTGGTTATGAAAAGGAGATGCTGGCAAGGAATAAGGAGGACACGATTGATATAGCTTTAAGGGTGCTTCAGAGCGATGTTGACAAGTACCTTGAAACTTTAGTTGGTTTTCAAAAAGTTTATTTTAACTACATCAAGCTTTACATTAAGAAGAGGGGTAAGGAGAAAATCTCTTCAGATGATGAGCGTAGAATAGCCACCATGCAGTTGTCAAAAGTTTTTGGAATAAAGTCCTTTATTGACGGCGCTCTTAAGAGGATTGATGAGAACATAGAGTTTGCTAAGAAGACAATTGGAGAGGATAAGATGAAAGAGTACTCTAAGAAGTTTAATAAGTTAAGGGAGAAGTATGTTAAGCTTCAGGAAAAGTTTAAGAATAAAGTGGAGGACAGTGTTGAGGGATTAATTCAACTGGGTTATTCTAAAGAGAATGCTTATAGTTTTATAGGGGTTACGTCTGACTAAGCTCTATTTTATAGAAATTATTTAAACACTCACTAATTATTATAGGTTAATGGTTTATAAGATAATCCTTGGCCGGAACGAGTATGACCGTAAACGGTATGGTGACCGGGGCGCGTTAATCATTGGCAAGCAGTACATCACCATGGGCAAGACTGTCAGCATGGCTAACCAGGTGATGCTTGACGTTGCCCGGCCTCACGTCCTATTAGTGTGCGGCAAGCGCGGTAGTGGTAAATCTTATACACTAGGCGTTATTACTGAGGCAATGGCTTCAATGCCGTCAGAGGTTGCCCGCAACCTTGCTGGAGTTATTTTTGACACCATGGGCATTTTCTGGACAATGAAGTTCCCTAATTACCGCGATGAGAAGTTAATGAGGGATTGGGAGGGTGTTGAGCCCAGGGGTTTTGAGGAGAGCGTTGTTGTATTCGTGCCTGAGGGCTTGTACCAGGCTTTTATTGATAAGGGGGTGCCGGCTGACCATCCTTTCAGCATTTCCTGCAGTGAGATTAGTAGTTTTGAATGGGCGTCACTGTTTAATGTTGAAGTCACTGGCTTAATGGGCGTGTTAATAACCAGGATTGTGAATAACTTGTTAGAGTCAGGTGAGCCTTATGGTATTGATGATATTATTAAAGCGGTTACTGCTGATAAGAAGGCTGATAAACGAGAGAAGGAAGCGGTTATTAACATGTTTGAGAACGTCCGCACTTGGGGTTTGTTCAGCAAGGAGGGAAGCACTACTAAGGATTTAATCCAACGGGGTAAGACCAGTATTATTGACTTAAGCGGTTATGTTCACATGATGGGCGGCTTTAGTATCAGGGCATTAGTTATTGGCTTGCTTAGTAAGAAGATACTGGAGGAGCGGATACTTTCCCGTAAGATTGAGGAGATAGGCTTGATTAAGAAGGGTTACCGGGAGTTCGAAGAGCGGGAGGAGTTGGAGGATGTTATCCCGCAGGTATGGTTGTTCATTGACGAGGCTCATGAGTTCCTGCCTGAGACCGGCACCACGCTGGCCAGCAACTCACTTATACAGGTTATCAGGGAGGGCAGGCAGCCGGGCGTTAGTTTAGTGCTTGCCACTCAGCAGCCGGGCAAGATTCATACTGACGTCATCACCCAGGCAGATATTGTTTTATCCCATAGGTTAACTGCTCGCCCTGATATTAAGGCTCTTAACCAGGTGATGCAGACTTACTTGTCAGCTGATATTCAAAAATACCTTGACTCACTGCCTAAGCGCCGCGGCACGGCTATTGTGCTGGATGATAAACTAGAGCGCATGTACCCTATTCAGATTAGGCCGCGGATGACCTGGCACGGCGGGGCTGAGCCTGAAGTTATTCCTCCTAAAACTAAGAAGGAGGCTGGACTTGGTGAGATTACTAAGTAAGGATGAGATTAAGAAAGGCAAGTTCATGCCGACTAGTGTTAAACGAGCTGAGAGGTTAATAGTTAATAAGGAGTACGAAACTAGGCGCCACGTTGCCTTCCAGGTGACCGACCCTAAGTCAGGCAGCGAGCACGTAGTGTATTATAAGCGTGAGAAAGAGCCGCCACTTGACTGGGTCTGCGACTGCGAGTGGTACACCACTCAGACCATTCATAACGGCAAGTACTGCGCCCACATACTAGCGGTTCACTTAGCTGAGCTTGACCGGCCCGATTAACCTGTAATTAACTCCTTGTTTAATTATGAAGCCTAGTTTCCCCTTTGATACCTTCTTTTTCCAGCTTTTAAACTTGCTGTAATACTTATTATTTAAGCCGAACTGTGACTTGGTTTTCTTATAAATACTAATTAGTTCTGAAGTCATTTCTTTTTCACTTAAATCCTCAGTTAGTTTCTTTATCAGGATGGCTGTTCTATAGCCATTAGCTGAGTCATAATTATAGCCGTGCCCTGTTTTATGCTGGTACGGCTCGGACCCAGGCCTTTTAATCACCCTGCCTGTTTTGTAAGAGATGAAGAAGTAATTATCATCTAATTGGATTTTAATCACCCTGCCTTCTAAATCTTCAGTGTTTTCCTGTATTAATTTAAACAAGCTCAGGTACTCTTCCTTTGTTAATTCCTTCAGCATGATGTAAGTATCTGCTTCATCATTTAAGTCTTTTTTGGGTTTGAGTAAATTATATAAAGCTTTTACTTATTTCAAAGTATGTTATGGGACTTAATGAGATAATCATTATAGAATGATTTTCATAAGCCCGCTTCTAATTCCTTATGAAAAATGAACCATCAATTAGTCTGAGAGAGGATTCTTTAACAGCCAAGAAGGTTATTAACACTTTGAATGAACTGGCGCCTCCAAGCTTCTCGGTTCTAGGTGATGAGGAGGGGTTATTGCTGGGTGATGAAGACCAGCCGGTTAATAAGGTGGGGGTGGTCTGGAACTTATCCCCTAATATTTTATCTTTAATGGCTGGTGACGGCGTTGACTTCATAATAACACACACCTACCCTTTCCTGAGACGGGGGGTTGCTAAACTTGATGGTTACGAATGCCTTAGTGATAACGCCTTATTCACTAATAAATTGAAGAAGAAGTTGTTAAGGCAGAAAGGAATAGCTCTTTACAGGGTTCATAGTTCATGGGATAACGCTGTTGGCGGCAATAATGACGCGCTGGCAGCCGCACTTGAGTTGAGAAGAGTTGAGAAAGTGGCGTTTGGAAGAGTCGGCAGTGTTAAACCTTTAAATCTCAGGGCTTTCAGCTCTTTTGTTAAAGAAAAGCTTGGCTCACCCAGTCTTAGGTTTGTAGGCGACCCTGGCGCCATGGTTAACCGAGTGATGGTGGCTGCTGGCACCGGCTTCTTGTTCCCTGAGTTAATTGAACACTGCTACCAGGAAGGGGTTGACGTGTTAGTGTCCGGTGACTTAGTTAAGAAGGCTGCTAAGAGGGCATTAGAACTAGGGGTGTTCTTGATTGACGCTGGGGCGCTTGAAACCGAGCAGCCTGGCATGAAAGCATTAACTAATAAGTTAAGAGAGAGGGGTTTTAAAGCCGTGCTCTACGAGTCAGGAGGTTTTTATGAATACGTTTAAAAATAAAAAAGGATTAGTGATGGGTTAAATGGTTTATGATTATCAGAAGACTGAGAAAGCGGTTTTGAAGTACTGGGAGAAGAATAAGGTTTATGAGAAGCTTAAAAAGAAGAATAAGAAAGGAAAGCGTTTCTTCTTTCTTGACGGCCCGCCCTACGCCACCGGCGACCCGCACCCTGGCACTGCTATTAACAGGGGCTTAAAAGACCTTGTGAGGCGTTATAAGTGGATGAAGGGCTTTAACGTATGGGACCAGCCTGGTTTTGACATGCATGGACTGCCGATTGAGAGCATGGTTGAGAAGAAGCTCGGCTTAAAGAACAAGCAGGAAATCATTGACTACGGGGTTGATAAATTCGTGAAAGAGTGCCGCGACTACGCATTCAAGTACTTGGACATGATGGGTGATATATTCCTCAGGCTGGGAGAGTGGGCTGACTGGGATAACCCTTACGAGACAACTAATAATGATTACATTGAAGGCGTCTGGTGGGCGTTGAAGAAGATTTGGAAGCGGAAAGCGCTTTATGAAGGTTCAAAAGTATTATTCTGGTGCCCTCACTGCGGCACTGCACTGGCAGCTAATTATGAGATTGATTATAAAGAGGTGACCGAGCCCTCAATATTTGTTAAATTAAGGATTAAGGGTGAGGATAACACTTACCTTGTTATCTGGACCACCACCCCCTGGACCCTTGCCTGCAACATGGCGGTAATGGCTAACCCGGGCGTTACTTACTCCAAGGTCAAAGTTGGTGATGAGGAGTGGATTCTTGCCAAGGAATTGGTTGAAGATTTGATTGAGGATGATTATAAGATTATTGAAGAGTTTAAAGGCAGCAAGCTGAAAGGCTTATCTTACGAGCAACCCTTTAAGAAAGAAGTGCCTTATCACCAGGAACCCCATGGCAGGAAAGCTTACACTGTTATCATGAGCAAGGACTACGTTAACACTAAGGAGGGTTCAGGGCTTGTTCACTGCGCTCCTGGATGCGGTCCAGAGGACCAGGAGGTTGGCAACGAGCACGATATCCCATCTTTTAACCCTATTGATGAAAACGGTGTTTTTGGAAAAAACGGGGGTAAGTTTAAGGGGTTGAGAGCCAAGTTTGATGATGACGAGTTCACTAAACTGTTAGAGAAGAAGGGTTTGTTGGTGACTGTTGAGAAAGTCAGCCACGAGTACCCTTACTGCGAGCGGTGCAAGTCGCCAGTGGTTTTCAAGAACACCAAGCAGTGGTTCATTAAGGTCACTAAGTACAAGGATAAGATGATAGAGGAGAATAAAGAGGTTAACTGGGTTCCTGAGTGGGCTGGCCACCGGCAGTTTCACAACTGGTTGAAAGGGGTTAAGGACTGGGGCATCACCCGACAGCGTTTCTGGGGCATCCCATTGCCTGTCTGGCGCTGCAATAAGTGTAATAAAGTAATTGTCATCGGCAGCTTAGAGGAGTTAAAAAAGCATTACGGCTCTGTTCCAAAGGACTTGCATAAACCAGGCATTGATGATGTAAGGTGGGGCTGTAAATGCGGCGGTGAGTACGCGCGCAACCCTGACGTGATTGACGTCTGGATTGACAGCGCCTGCGCCCCGTTTGCGAGCCTGCCCCAGCCAAGAGAGGAGTGGCGTAAGAAGCTGGGCAGGATTAATTTTATCACCGAGTCAAAGGACCAGATTAGGGGCTGGTTTTACTCATTGCTCGGCATCGGCGTATCAGCCCTGGGCAGGCGGCCTTATGATAACATCTTCATGCACGGCTACATCTGCGATGAGAAGGGAGCCGCTCTTAGCAAGCGCAAGGGCAATTATATGAGCATGAGGGAAATCTTTAAAGAAGTGGGGGCTGACGTGTTCAGGGCGTCGCTCTTAACCAACCTGACCCCGGGCGTTGACACCAAGTTCGTACTTGACGAGGTTAAGAATATTTACAAGTCATTGAACGTTGTGTGGAGCACTCATGATTACTTGTTAAGAAACCTTAAGCACTACAAGGTCAAGCCCTCAAAGCCCCGGGAACTAAGTGTTGAGGATGAATGGTTGTTATCAAGGCTTAACTCCCTGATTCAGAAGCTTGATAAAGTGATGACTGACTACCACTTGGAGGACTACGCTCCAAACGTTATTAACTTCCTGGTTGAGGATTTAAGCAGGAACTACATAAAGATTATCAGGAACCGATTGCCTGATGAACCTGAAACTGTTTTAAGTGTTATTTATGAGGCTTACACTAAAGCTCTTAAACTATTAGGGCCTGTTACGCCTTTCTTATGCGAGCAGGTGTACCAAAAACTTGGCGCCAAGAAGAGCTTATTCCTTGAGTCAATCCCAAGCCCTGACAAGTCATTGATTAAGCCTAAGTTAGAGAAGGAGATGAGCGTTGTCCAGGATTTAATAACTGCTACACTAGCTGCCCGTGAAAGAGCTGGTATTAGCATCCGCTGGCCAGTGCAGAAGGTTTATACTGGCAGGCACGAACTGCCTAAAACCTTTGAAGAATTATTCCTTGAATACGTTAACGCTAAAGAGGTTGTTAAGGGCGCGCCAAAAGGTGTTAAATTCAAGTTCAAGCCTGACTTTAAAAGCATTAAGCAGGGTTTTGAAGATGAGATGGCAGGCAAGATTATTCCTAAAGTTCTTGACCTGAGTGACGCTATGCTGAGCAAACACTTAAGTGAGAAGGACTTCATCGTGTTAAAGATTGATGGTCAAGAAGTAGTGCTTACTACTAAGAACTTCATAGTTGAGGAAGAATTGCCAGACAGCGTCTCAGGTCATGGAGGCGCTTACATAACCACTGAGTTAAACAGGGAGCTTGAAGCCGAGGGCTACGCACGGGAGCTTATCAGGAGGATACAACAGGCTCGTAAGAAGCTGGGTTTAAAAAAACACATGAAGATAAAAACCAGTATTAAAGCATCAAAGGAGTTCAAGGAGTTAGTGGAGCCTCATTTGAAAGAGGTTAAGAAGGTAACAGGCAGCAAGTCACTTGACTTCAAGCCAAAGGGCAGGTACGATGCTTCCAAGAAGTACGAGTTAAAGGATTACAAGGTAATTGTTAAAGTAAGGAAGTAACACCCAGCGAGTTAATCATCTCATACTCTTTGTCATAATGATTGATTAGCGACTCATAGATAATGTATAATGAATCAGCCTTGCTTGTTAAATCCTTTAATAACCTTAAGTGCTTGTTTAACTGCCCCCAATCACTTACCAGTGACTCTGACCCGTCTTTACTATCTAATTCATGCTCTCCCAGGAAATCGCTTACTCTCTTGTTAATTAACTGATGAGCGCTCCGAGCTTTCTTAACATAATTAAACTCATCTGCATCAAAGTTAACCCCTATTATCCTATAGATATCATTTCTTAACAGTGCTTCCAGGTGGTAGAAGCCGTCCTGCATTACTTTCTCAATAAACACTGTTACTTCACTAACCGTCCGGTTGGTTTCATCAAAAAAGGTGTTGGCCAGCCGGGTCATCTGATTAACAGTGAACCCCATCAGGTTATTAGCCACATCATTTATTACTCCTTCCTCTTCACGCACCTCATCTATTAAATCCTCATGAAGGTTTATCAGGTTGTTGACCACGCCCCTGACATAGGTTTCAGGCTTTGTCTTAAAATCCGTTTTTATTTCTTTCATTGTCTTATCAGTGAATGGCTTAAGAAAGAGTCTAATATAATCATCCAGGTATTCTGCCTCCTCTGCCAGCATTATTATCTTATCAGTTATTAACCCGTCATACCTGTTTGTCAGCTCTTTTAACTCCTCAGCATTTAAGTCACCATCCCATATCATTGAATATAAATATTCAAGCTCGCTGGGAATCTCGTAATCAGTCATCTAACTATCACCTCTAATTAATACTTTATAAGATTTGTTGTTTTCTTCAGGAAATAAAAACATTTATAACAGTGATTGCTTGTTCATCTCAGCGATGAATGATTACCTTAATGAACTAATAATCTGTGATGACGCGTCTGACGTGGAGCTTAATAACTGGGGCATCTACACTGAGAAATCCTGCACTGACGCGTCGCTTATTTCAATGAAATGGATTGACTTGCTATGGCATATATCCAATGGCTTGCACACCCACCTTAACGCGAAAGTGTCATACGTTCCTAATAAATCAAGGCGTGAGCGTAAGAACTCATGTAACGGTTGCAATAACGAGGTCTTTGCCCCAATCATTAACGGCGAGAAAGAGGACCTAGTCATAGCAGTTGATGACAAAGTGTTAAAAGACAAGTTATTCTCAGGCAAAGTTGAGAAGCACGTCTTAACCACTGAGTTAGCTGTTACCGTGGCTAATTATCACAGCGTCGGCGTCAGGTGCGTTGAGCAAGAAGTTTTTGACTTAATGAAGAACACCCAACTACCTCACAACGCTTGGTTTAACATAATGCCGTGCCTGGTCTCAGCCGTCACCAAGTACCCCCTAGAATTAAGCACTATATACGCTGAGGTTAGTGACGATGTTAAAAAGGATTACTTCCAACTCATTGACCGGACGCCTGTCAGCCACTTATCAGCCATGCTATCCAGCATGCAGTCATCAATTAAGGCTTATGTTGCTGAGGCACAGGCTAATGGCATTAAAGAAGTACTAGTCTACCCCTTCATTAACCAAGGACCATTAGCAGGCGCTACTCAGCCACGGCTTCACGCCCAAGCTTATATTGAACTAACCCAGTCTGGCCATGATATCAGTTATGAAGGCTTATTACTTAGTTTTCATAACAAACCATGCCATTTATGCTCCAGCACTCACGGCGACAGAGTATTATACGAGAATGATTACTGGAGCATATGGCTTACCAGCGCGCCAATGCGTGACTTTCAGTTAAGATTCGCGCCAAAAAATCATGTTGAACGATTCATTGACTTAACTAAGCCGCAGGTTGAAGGACTGGCTGACGTTTTAAAGATTGGTAACAAAGTCTTATCAAGATTAGGAGTCACTAATCACCGTAACATTGTCTTCAGAACCCTCCACAGCGGTTACGAAACAGAGTTCCACTTCTTTGGAGAAGTGCTACCTTACCAGTCAGGCGGTGGTTTTGAAGAGGCTGGCGAAATAAGAGTGGCTTATGTTAACCCCTCTGAGGCAGCTATCCAGACAAGAGAAGCGCTAAAAAACCTTCATGATAATGGTTTTGACACTAACGACTATAATTACAAACAAAAAGAGTAAAAAGTTTAAAATAAGGGCCCCCAGCGCGGCCCTTATAATCCCACGGCAACCAGATAAGAGTAAAGTTTAAAAGAGGGCTTTATTTTCTTTTCTTCTTATGAAGCGAATAGTTAGGATCCGTAAAGTCGACCTGCCTGGCGAGAGGAAGGTGGGTACTGCTATTTGCAAGATTAAAGGCGTTAACTTCATGATGAGCAACGCCATACTAAACGCTCTTAATATTAATAAAGAAGCTATTATCGGGGAATTACCTGACAAGATTATTGATAAGTTAAAGAAAGCCATTAATGACCCGTCAAGCCTTAATATCCCTCAATGGTTATTCAACCGCTTAGCTGATGTCACAACTGGCAGCGACCGGCACTTAACCGGCACTGATATACCATTAACTGTCCGAGAGGATGTTAAACGATTAAAGGACACTCAGTCATTAAAGGGTTACCGCCACGCTGCCGGCTTAAAAGTCAGGGGTCAACGGACAAAGGCTCATCCTCGCCAGGGATTAGCTGTCGGGGTCGTTACTAAGAAGAAAGCAGCTAAGATGATGAAAAAAGACGGGGTTAAGCCTATTGGCGCTAAGAAGAAAGAAGGCGCTAAGAAGAAACCCGTTGATGCCAAGAAGAAACCAGCAGGGGGTAAGAAGGAATGAGGAAGATTAGGCAGAAGTTTTCCAAGCCAATGAAGCCATGGGAGAAACAGCGAATCATTGACGAGAAACAATTAATCAAGGAGTACGCTTACCGCAATAAAAGCGAGATTTGGAAGATGAAGACCAAGGTTGACGAGTTCCGTAACTTTGCTAAGAAACTGGTATCAATTGATAATGACCAGCAGTTAAAAGAACGAGATGAGTTCCTGAAAGGCTTGTACCGCAGGGGATTGGTTGAGAAAGACGCTAGTATTGACGACGTGTTAGCCCTCACTGTCAGGGATATTAGTGAGCGCCGGCTTCAAACAATGGTTTTCAGAAAGGGACTGGTTAACACCCCTAAACAAGCGCGTCAATTCATTATTCACGGCCACGTGTTCATCAGCGACCAGAAAGTCACTGTCCCATCCAAGATTGTGTCACGTGAAGAGGAAAAAGATATAAGGGTTGTTGGAGTACGTGTTGGTGGTAAAAAATGAGCAAGGATAAGATGAGGTGGGGCGTCGCGCACATATTCTCCAGTCATAATAACACTATTATTCACATAACCGATATCAGCGGTTCAGAAACCGTTAGCATCTCAACCGGGGGACAGGTTGTTAAGGCTGACCGCTTGGAGTCAAGCCCTAACGCTGCAATGATGGCTGCTAAGAAAGCAGCTTTTGACGCTATTAACTCAGGTATCAACGCGGTACACATCAGGGTCAGGGCACCGGGCGGTAATAAGGACCGCTACCAAGGACCAGGGGCTCAAGCCGCTATTAGGGCATTGACCAGGGCTGGTTTAAAAATTGGCTTAATTGAAGACGTCACCCCAGTGCCTGAGGACGGGACTAAGAAGAAAGGCGGCAGGAGGGGTCGCAGAGTATGAAGGTTAAATTCATCAAGAACAAAGACCCAAACATTCTTAAATTCGTGTTATCAAAATCCTATGTCGAGTTTGCTAACGCTCTTAGGCGTTCATTAATCAGCGACGTGCCAGTAATGGCTATTAACAAAGTCCACTTCTCTAAGAATAACAGCGCATTATACAACGAGGTGCTGGCTCTCAGGATGGGCTTGCTCCCTTTAACCAGCGACGCTGAGACTTACAATACTAGGAGCGAGTGCTCCTGCAAAGGCGCAGGCTGCGCTAAATGCACTGCTAAGTTCTCACTTGAGGTTGAAGGGCCAGGAATGGTCTACGCCCGCGACCTAAAGCCAACTGACAAGAAGGTTAAACCAGTCAACCCTGACACCCCCTTAGTGAAGTTATTTGAAGACCAAGGGTTGAGGCTTGAAGCTGACGCCGTAATGGGTTTTGGCAGAGACCATGCTAAGTTTAACACCTGCATGGCTTCATACCAGTACTACCCCAGCATCAAGACCGGCGGCTGCAAGTGCAAGGAAGCTCTTAAAGCCTGCCCAAGAAGGGTTTATGACTTAAAGTATAACAAGTTAAATATTAAGGACTTAGAGGCTTGCAACCTATGCATGGCTTGCGTTGACGCCTGCTCCTGCGATAAACTAAAAGTTGAAGGACAAGATGACAAGTTCATCTTCAGAGTTGAGTCATGGGGTCAGTACGAGCCTAAAAAACTAATCAAGCTAGCTATCAAGTCACTTAAAGAACGAGCAGATGAACTAGGCAAAGAGCTTAAATAACCCTTTTCTCGCTTCGCTCCAAAAGTTGATGTTGGGAGCAGAAAGTTTAAAATTAGTGTTTAGCTTATTTTTCTTTGATTGTGGGGGTTCCCGAGTGGTTAAAGGGGCAGGGTTCAGGGCCCTGTGACTTAGTGTCTTCGCGGGTTCGAATACGCGTAAGCGGACTACGAGTCGCTTGCGAGTCGAAAGTCCCGCCCCCCACATCAACTCTTCACAGTCACTAATGACTATTTTTATTCCCAACAAGCTTTTCTACTTAAAATCAAAAGAATCATAAGTTTTTAATACTGAATTATTCTTTTCTATCTCTGCTAGCGGGGGTTCCCAAGTCTGGTCAAAGGGGCAGGACTTAAGATCCTGTGGCTTAGTGCCTTCGAGGGTTCAAATCCCTTCCCCCGCAACTCAAGGATGGAGTCTCTCCTCCATGATTTTTGAGGATTAAACACCCATCTAAAGAAAGAGGGTTCTTCAAATCTTGTCTCCCGCAAGCTTTTCTCACACCCAGGGAGGAAAGTTTCCCTCCCCCTCATCAACAAACAATCCTAAAAAAAAATAGATGTTAGAGGTGTTAAGCGGAGCGGCAGCCACTTTAAGTAGTGTTTTCACCAATAATTCTCTCAGCAATCCTGAAGATGTCATCTTGTTCAAGGCTTCCCTGTTTCTCTATTGACCTGCATATTTTTTTAAGCGTTCGCTCCTCTTGACTGGTTAGTTTCTTAAAGTAGAACTGGTTGTCCCGCAGCCGGTTCTTAACATCAAGGCACCCTATCAGTTCAACATTATTAACCACTGCCTTCTCCACAAAAGAGAAGCCGTTCCCAATATCAATTATGAAGCCTTCACTAGTCCTCCGATACAACTTAGTGTTGATTAGTTTTAACTCAGCTGACTTAACATCCTTTAAGTACTTGGTCATCTCGTCGCAGAAGCTGTAACAACTATACAACCCGAAGCAATTAAAACTGTGAATATCGCTTAAAGGTTTCCTGCCGAGCTTAGGCAGGTCGTACTCCCTTTCATTATCCAGTACCTTGAAAGGACTGAATATCTGCCTTTTAGGATAGTACC
This sequence comes from archaeon, assembly GCA_014729335.1. Taxonomy (GTDB): domain Archaea; phylum Nanobdellota; class Nanobdellia; order WJKC01; family WJKC01; genus WJKC01. Next base: position 16,310 of record WJKC01000049.1, read on the forward strand.
TTAGGATGTTATTTGTTAATGGCGCGCCCCCGCCGCTGAGACTAACTGCAAAGAAATCCCATTTTGGCAGTACGTTGCCGGGATTGGCAAAAGTTCCTTCAAGCTGGTATTCATTATTCTTTTCGCTGACCAAGTCTGACAAGGTGCTGGTTAAATCACACTTACTCTTAAGCACCTTGAAGCAGCTAAATAACTCCTCGCTCAAGCCATTAAGCCCTACTTGCTCGTCATTCATTAACCTGCCCAGCAAGTTATTATTAGTGAAGTAGTTATTAATCACTTCGTATGCTGCGTGGCTGCAACTTAACTCAGCTAATGGCGGCATTTGCTCTTTATTAGTTCTTATGATGGTGACGCCGTACCAACCATTATTAATGAATGACATGTCAACCGAGTAGATGAGGAATTCCTCATCCTTGTTAATCCCTACTTTGATGTCATCAATCGTCCTGCCAGGGAAATCCCTAACCATCTCCATTAAGAAGTAACTGCAGTCAAGCAGTGAGTAGTCGCCCTCTTCCTGAGGTGGTGACGGCAGGTCGCATGGAGTTAAAGCTCCATTCTTGCTCCACTTAATGGGCGAGATTAGATAGTTAAGCTTTTTATCATCTTTAAGAACGTTAAGGTACATCTCTTTCATTAAGAATTGATTGAGAACTCTGTCTTATAAGTTTATCTGTTAGGAAAAGAAATAATAGTCACGAGTTATTAGCCTTTAAACATGAAGTGGGAGTTGAATAAAGAACCTGTTGCGAGGCTTGGTAGTTTGGAAATCAAGCTGCCGGTACTAGAACTGGGCGCTGGTAAGCCGGTTCTCACCGTGATAACAGGAGTTCATGGTGATGAGACTACCGGCTTGTTTGTTCTTAAAGAGCTTAGGGATAAGGTGAAGGAGGTTAGGGGTGTTTTAAGATTGATTCCAAGCGCTAATCCTTTAGCCCAGTCATTGAAGACTAGGCGGGCGCCCACTGATTATCAAGACCTTAATCGTTCATACCCTGTTAAGAGCAACTTACTAACTGATAAGGCTGCTGAAGTGCTTGCTTCAGTAACTAGGGACTCGGATTTCCTTATAGACATCCATACCTCAAAACTAGAGACTCCTTTAATGGGCGTCTTATTCACCCACTCACATACTAATAGTGTTAGTGAGGAGATGTTAAGGGTGTTCTCACCTAAACAGGTATGGGTTATAGACCCTGTTAAGGAAGTTAAGTACAAGGGCTGCTTAAGCAGTTATTTGAACGAGCTGGGAGTGCCTAACATGGGCTTGGAGATTAATCACGAGGAGAGTTTTAACAGCAAGGAAGTAGCTGATTGTGTTGAAGGTGTTGAGAGGGTTATGAAAAGGCTTGGCTTACTAAAAGGCGGTTTTAATAAAGGAAAACCTCCTTTTTATCATAAGAATTCTTATAAGAGTGATAATAGCGGGCTTTTTAAGCCGTTGAAGAAACCTTTTGAAAAGGTTAAGAAAGGAGACCTTGTGGGGTTATTATACGAGCTGCCGGGCTTTAAGAAGAGTAGGGTGTCTGCTCATGATGACGGTGTGTTAA
>WJKC01000050.1 GCA_014729335.1 archaeon
GACTATGATTGGGATAGTTATTATTAAAGAAATAATAAACCTGTTCCTGAAATCAACGGCCCGGTGCTTTTTTCCCACTAATATAATTTAATAATCAAGCCCTTTTTAACTTAATCAAAAAAAAGCAAGTTTTAAATCAAAGCATTCATTAATCTTTTAAGTGAAGCAGTTAATTGTAATAATCCCTAAGAAGAAGTCTAAAAAATTACTTAAGTTGCTTAAAAAACAATCAATTAAGAAGTACTTTGTTGATAAGGCAGAAGCAGATGATAAGTACACAATCACTCTTACTGAAACCCAGTCAAAAGACCTTGTTAAAAAAATAAGGAGTGACTTGAAAATACACGCTGGCAAGCCATCAACCCAAGGTTACATTGTTGTATCAGACGCCCAGGTAATAGCGCCATACGTTTACGGCAAGGAATTACTAGTGGAGCTGGAGCACTTAATATTAACAGATGTTAAGGATTTTGTGAGAGCTGACCGGAACTTCATTTTATTCTTAATAACCGCTGGAGTGATTGCCAGCCTTGGATTCCTAATGGAGAACCTGCCCTTGTTATTAGGCGCCATGATTATAGGTCCAATAATGCCGTCAATAATGGCTATTGCCTACGGAGCCGCTGTTTTAAACAAGAACATCATACTAAAAGGCTTGAAAACACTACTAATAGGGATTATCTTAGTGCTATCCTCGTCAATAATACTTAACCTATTATTCGCGAACCCTGACTTGTCACTTGAGATACAACTAGCAACTGCCAACTCTAACGTGGTTGTGGTACTAATAATCTCATTATTACTCGGCTTAATAGCAGCAGCCTCGTTCCTAACAGGCAAGTTTGAAATACAGACAGGTATTGCTATCAGCATAACACTTATACCACCCCTAGCTAATTTCATAACATTACTGATGAATAATGAACCATTCTACGCTCTTAGTGCTCTAACCTCCTTTGCGATAAACGTTGCAGGGATGCAGACAGCAGCCCTAATAGCCTTTATTTACTTCAAGAGAAAAGCGAAGGGTTAATCCTGAGCACCAGGTCATCATTGTTTGACGGCACGCCCCTGCCGTCACGATTACTGATTAGTAGGTAAAAATAATTATCAGGACCGACCACCACGGTTCTTAACCTTCCATGCTCTTTAGTTAAATGCTTCCTTAATAACCCCTCACTAATAACGTACTCATATAGAGTTTGACCTCTTAAGCCAGTGAAGAATAAAGACCCGTCATGATAATCCATGCCAGAGGGAGCCCAGGTATCAGCCCCGCTGTGAATCACTGGCGACTCCATCCCGCTCTGATTAAAATCACCAAGGATGACTGGCCAGCCGTAATTAAGACCAGGCTTAATAAGATTTAACTCATCAGTGCCAGTCCTGCCGTGCTCAGTTGCCCATAAGCCGCCCTCATCATCCCACGCTAATCCCTGGGGGTTACGGTGGCCGTAAGAGTATACCGGTGAGTTATTAAAAGGGTTATCAGCTGGTATTGAACCATCATCATTTAACCGTAAAATCTTGCCAGCTAGTGATTCTACGTCCTGAGCCAAGCCACTGTCACCAGCGTCACCTGCTGTAATATAAAGCTTACTGTCAGGACCAAATCTTAAACGCCCGCCGTTATGAACCACGTCGCCGGGTATAGAGTCAATAATCGTTGTCTTATTACTGAAGGAATCATCTTTAAAGACATAACGAACAACCTTGTTAAGAGTGACGCCGTCCTCCTGGTAAGTATAATAAAAATAAACAAGGTTATTAAACTGGAACTCAGGGTGAGCCTCAACTCCTAATAACCCTCCCTCACCCACTGAGTGAACCTCATCAATAACCAGTAACTCTTCACCACCAGGCAGCAACCTGACACTGCCCTGACGCTCAGTTAATAAAGCACTGCTGTCAGGCAGGAAAGTGATGGACCAAGGAATCTTAAGATTATCTGCAATAATTACTGAATCATCCTGGCTCCTAAAGGCAATGAATTCAAACCAGGTGATGAGAATTATAACTAGTACTACTAGTACCGGGAAAACAAACCATCTTTTCATAACACTCTACTTTTTATCGCCTAAGCCGATGAGCAGGACGCCTTTATCCTTAATATCCTCAAGCTTGTAAAACCTTGTTAAATCAACCTTCTTAACCTCTTGGACAACCCTGCTGACCTTACGGCCAGTATAATCATCCTTAACTGGGTTGAACTCCCTGAAAACAATTGTGTCACCAGGGTTGACAATGAAGTCATTAATCCTAACTTCAATGCCTCGCTCACAAGACTCAAGTTCCTCAAAGAATTCCGGCCAGACCTTTTTCTCAATAACGTTAACCATGAAATAATTGAAGAAAACGCTGATTTATAAACTAACTGCAAACTTAATTAAGTTCACGTTTCATAAATAATTCTAATGAGGAATTATGACTTAATAGTGATTGGTTCAGGTTCAGGCATGAACGTTGTTAACCAGGGACTGGCTCACGGGTTAAAAGTAGCCTTGATAGAGAAGGACTTGCTGGGAGGCACGTGCCTTAATGTTGGCTGCATCCCGTCTAAAATGCTTATCTACCCTGCAGATGTCATAGCACAGATAAAGGATTCAGCAAAACTAGGTGTTAAAGCAGAAGTAAAGAGTGTTGATTTTAACAAGATAATGAATAATATGAGGCAGAGTATTAAAAAGAGCCGGGAGCACATGGAAGATGGAATCAACCAGCCGGAGAACCTTGACTACTATCATGAGAAAGCTGAATTCAAAAGTGATTATACTATAAAAGCCGGCAGCGAGGAACTAAGAAGCAACAAGATTGTGATAGCAGCGGGCGCCAGGCCCTTTATCCCGCCAATAAAAGGGGTTGAAAAAGTTAAATACCTGACTAATGAGTCGCTGCTAGAGCTTAAAAAGAAGCCTAAGAGCCTCATAATCATTGGAGGAGGCTACATTGGCTGCGAGTACGCTCACTTCTTCTCATCAATAGGCACTAAAGTAACTGTTATCCAGCGAAACAAGTATTTAGTGCCTAATGAGGAGCCTGGGGTTTCAGAGCTGCTTGCCAAGATGATGAAGCGGCGAATGGAGGTCCACACCAATACTAAAGCCACTGAGTTAAAAGAAGAGTCAGGCTTGATAAAAGCAGTTACTGACGGCAAGATTTTCAGAGCAGAGCAGTTATTAATGGCAGTTGGCCGCCGTCCGAACAGCGACTTACTAAAAGTTGAGAAAACAGGGGTTGAAGTTGATGATAAAGGATTCATTAAAGTCAACGATTACTACGAGACAAGCAGGGAGGGCATATACGCTCTTGGCGACATCACTGGCAGGGCAATGTTCAAACACGTAGCTAACCTGGAGGCATCATACATCAGCGGGAACTTATTTCATGATAAGAAGCAGAGTATTGATTACTCAAAAATCCCGCACGCAGTGTTCTCCCACCCGCAGATTGCAGGGGTCGGCTTAACAGAGGCGGAGGCAAGAGAGAATCATCAATTACTAGTGGGTAAAGCAGGTTATGACAGCGTTGCCAAGGGAGAAGCCATGATGGCGCAGGGCTTTGCCAAGGCAATAGTTGACAAGGACACTAATAAGATACTAGGGTTTCACATAATAGGAAAATACGCTCCAATACTAATACAAGAAGTTATTAACTTAATGGCTCAGGACCTAGAGTACCATGAAATAGATAAGGGAATGCACATCCACCCCGCACTGCCGGAGTTAATAATATCAGCTCTAAGCAGCCTGGAAGGATAACTTTATTAATAGATTAAGAACTAAAGAACTAGCAATGACTTTAGAAGAATTATTAGAACCAATCGGATTCAAACTAATAAAGCATGAATCCTTATTTAAAATGAAGTTATTCAAAAAGAACTCTACATTCCTATCAGTTTATCATAACCATAAATCCCTTAAGATGGAATACCACGTGCTTGAAGGAGAAATTGAAGTATATAAAACAAGCAAAGTAAGAGTAAACTCATTAGGACTTGATGCAGAGGTTGAGAAAAAATGCATCAAGTTATTTAACTACATTGCATCCTTTTATAACCAAGAGCTTAAAAAAATCCCTGCTGACTTTAAATTATAACCTTCTTAACTTAATATAAGCATTAAAAACCAAGTAACCAGGTATAACTGCTTCAACACCCTCGCTGATATTTAACTCCGACCTCAGCATGCTCCTAACACTAACAGGTAGGCTGCTTAGTCTATAATAATTACTAATCATCCTTTGACCATTTAACATTCGTTCAAGATAAACACCTTTCTGCAAAGCCATCCACCTGACAATATTATTAAGAAACCGGTTAATTGGTTTATGATCAATTGATTGAATATAACAGAATGAACGCTTCTCACGGTAAGCGTCCAGGAAACTAAAAGGCTCCAAGCCCTTAATAAATTCACCCCTGCCAATCCCTTTAGTTTTTGGCAAGAATAACACGTCTTTAACATCTGAGGCGCGGTTCTTCCCATGATAATCACAACCACTAGTCTCATGAAGATTGAATACTCTAGAGTTAGCCCAGAGCCTGGCATCAGGGACGCTGTCTAACAAGCAGGGGATTAACTGATCCCTGACCCAAGGAGTATAAGAAGTAAAGTGAAAAAAGTGATTATTACTTATTGAACCATTAACCTTAGTAACCCCCTGCCTGATGAAATCATCAAGCGATAACTTATTCCAAGCACTATCATCATACACGCGTTTAAGAGTGTTGAACAGTTGAGGCAGTCCTTGTTCAGGCAGTATTAAGTAAGGGGTTAAGCCCTTAAGCCCTAACCCCTGATAACGAACCGCGCCGCTCTTAAACTTAGTGTCAAGCGTGACCCCGCTGACAGATGGGTTAACATCCTCTATCAGCACCGAATCCCTGTCGCTCACCCTCTTAATAATCTCAAAGATATCACTCATTAAACCTCCAAGAAACAACGGGTTTTTAAACTCGCCATTAACACTAGCTCTTTGAATAACCATGCTAGAATAAGGCTCCTGGCGGGGCTTGGCAGCAATGTCAGGCAGCAAGTCAACACAGTGAGGATGGACAAAGACGCATAAACCGCCCCAGTCAATTATCTTATTAAAATAGTCTGGGATAACCCTCTTAACCACTTCATCCCTGCTGGGCTCATCAAGGTAAGCTAACGGGTTCTCCTCCTGGATAACACTCATTGGCTTATTAAAACCAAACTCCCTCTTTATATAGAATGGGTCAAACATTACCTTAGCCTCCATAAAAGGCACCAAAGCCTTGTTAACATAATAGAAAAAGGTTCGTTCAATACTTGTTAACAAAGTGATGCCGAAACGCTTAGCATAAGCGTAGTACTCGCTGAACTCCTCATCAGTGAAGGTGTTATTATGATCACTTGCCTCATAAGCATCAAAACCCCTCCTTGCAGCCAGCCTGATATTATCCTTTGGGCTGCGGCACGCATCCATTGATAAGTGCAAGTGGTGGTTATGAAGCCAGGCAGTCACTGGCTCGTAGTCATCATTAAGGAATTGATTATACTGCTGCATCCCATTATTAAAACTTAAACTCTTAATTCTCTTAACCAGCGACTCATTGCTCTTACTGATAACCCTTGATAACGCCCCGTACTCTATCAACCGTCGATAATATAACGGGACCCCGGGCCAGCCGAGTAATTTATCCTTCAAACCCATTAACAATCTCAGGAAGCAAGTGATTAATAAAATTTTTGTTTAATCCTCAACACCGTTGCCAGTTACCTTGAAGACGCACTCGCCGTCAGGCAGGCACGGACTATCTATCAGCCTAGCTATTCTCTTGTCACCGCGGCTCTTACGAAGGTAGATTCGGTAAGTGCTGGCGTGGGCTAGGACGTTGCCGCCCGCAGCAGTGGTGGGGTCGCCGAAGAAAACGTCCGGCCTGGCTAGTACTTGGTTGGTGAGGAAGACTGCAGCGTTATAACGGTCAGCCATTCGCTGAAGCATGTGCAAGTGCTTGTTTAATTTCTGCTGCCGGTCAGCAAGGGTGCCCCTGCCAATGAACTCGCTGCGGAAAAGACTCATTAAAGAGTCAACAATTATAACCTTAATAGGGACTTTCTTCTCCTCAATGAACTCTGAAATCTTCTCAGCCAGGATTATCTGATGGTCAGTGCTGAACGCCCTGGCAACGTGTATCTTCTTAAGAGCCTCGTTAGGGTCTAAACCCCTAGCCTCTGCTAGTTCAACTATCCGCCTGGGCCTGAAAGTATTCTCAGTGTCAATTAGTAAGGCGTGAGCGTCTAAGCCCCCTTTATCCTTTGGTAGTTGAACGTTAACTGCTAACTGGAAGGCTAACTGGCTCTTACCGCTCCCGAACTTGCCAAAGACCTCTGTTAGTGACTGGGTTTCAATGCCCTTGCCACCTAAGAGGTTGTCCAGCTCTGTGCTGCCAGTGGTGATGTACTCCATTGTCTTGAACTTCTCCATTACTTCTAAGCCAGTGCTGTAACCCATCTTTAAGTTGTTGCGGGCAGCGTTGATTATCTTAACTGCTGTGGCGTCGCCTAGCTCAGCAGCCTCAGCTAACTCTTTAACTGGGGCGGTGGCAATTGCCATTAAGTTCTTGAACCCGGCGTCTCTTAGTTTATCAGCTGTTTTATCACCAACGCCCGGCAGGTCGTCAAGTTTTACTTCATCCTCAACCGTTGTTTCAGAGGCTTCTTTTTTGCTCATTAAAGAAGACTTACTGGCGGTTAATATAAAAGCATTATTATAGTATAGTCATCGTGTCCGTTAATCATGGCTTAGCTTTTATGAATTGAGTGAGCCGCTAGGTTTATTACGTAGAATCTACTTAGTTTCTTTTAGATGTTTAATATTGGGCTGGGCAGGATAGAGCTAGAATTAGATAAGGAGCGTTACCAGCCGGGCAGTGAAGTGAAAGGGAGGGTTGTTTTAAAGTTGAAAGAGCCGGTCCCTGCCCGCGGGGTAAGGGTTGAATTCTTTGGTGTTAAGAAACCCTTAGAAGAGGATGATATAGGCGAGGACGTTAATGAAGTGAGAGTGGATTTGGAGTTAGGTGAGAAAAATTATACTAGTAAGAGTTATGATTTCAAGCTTAGGATTCCATTGGACCTTGAGCTGGAGAACGAGGATGGAGAGCCAACTAAGTGGTATGTGAAGGCAACGCTTGACAAGCCGGGCTTAGACCTTAACAACGAGCTGGAAGTGGAAATTACTTAAATAAGGCTGAGACTAGCATCTTCTTATAATCCTTTAATAACTTAACATCCTTTACTACGTTGATAATGCCTTTTTCAAAATTGTTAAGACTGTGACCAGCCCTCTTGAGTAGTGATTTTTTATCATGATACTCGTGCTCTAAGTCATAACCACAGTCGCAGATTTTAAACTTATAACCAGAAATCACTTTTTCTTCAGGAGTGACTAGCGAGCCGCAGCTAGGGCACTTAACCCTGTAAAGATTACTTGTTAAATCCTTGCATATTAAGTCAGTCTCGGCTTTGATAATCCAGTCATATAACCTCTTATAGTTAAGAGCGTCAATTAACAGGTTGAACTTATCTGTTATTAATGAAAAGTACTCTGAGAGTACCTGGTGGTGACTTCTCAACTGATTAAGCTTAACCATGCCTTTGAAACCTTTTTGATAAAAACTAATCACTTTCTGCTCGAGGTTTTTTAACTTACAATCCCAGGCTTCATTAATTACTGACTCAAGCTTATCAGCTTTTTCTTTATCAAAGTTCTTCTTTACAGAGTGAAGAAGACTGGAGTATAATAATGACTCAGTGATTTGTATCTCATCTATTAAGCCGGGTTTTAACCCATCGCCGTTAATTGCAAAGTATAACTTCTTAGTCTGGTCTGAGATTATAGGCTCACAGCCCTTTATCTTTAAGCCCAGCCTGTTTCTTAAATCATTAGCAATTAACTGGTGCTTTGTTGTTTTTAATTGTAATGACTTATGACCATAACAGAAATCAACTATTCCTTCATGAAGTTTGATTAATAACTCTTCATTAACTGGTTGTTTGAACATGCCTGAGTATTTTTCATAAGCTTTTAGGAACTGTTCAGCGTCAAGAATAAAACCCGAGCCCATACCGCTCCGGGCTTTAGAGAGATTTTTCCTGGCACCATTTAAACATAACTTAGTAATCTTTGACTCTATCCTCTCTATCTTCTCAAAGTCAATGCTATCAGTGTTTTTCAAGTAGTTATTAATTGACGCCTCTACTATCTCAAGGTTCTCGCTGAAATTAAAGAACAAGGATTCACTAAGACCTGCTTGTTCAGCCAGTATCCTCTCTGCTTTAACAAGTGGCTTCATGAAATATTTTTTTGATAAATGGATTTATAACCTTTTTGAAAATAATAAAAATAA
>WJKC01000051.1 GCA_014729335.1 archaeon
ACTTTGCTTAAGTCCAATAACTCATCATTAATTAGCTCATAATCATTAATGTTTTCTAACAGGTCATTATACCTTTTTCCAACATCACCCCACTTTTTTGGCTTAATCTTTTCAAGCTCGCCCTCGTCACTATCAACGTCTTCAACATCATCAATTAATTTATTGATACTCTTACTTGACCATAGTTTGCTATTTTCATTAATTATATTGATTAATTCTTCTCCCGCTCTCTTTTTGGACCGTCTTTTCTTAATTTTCTTATTATCTCTTATTTTTTTAGCATCCTTTTTCTTGATTAAGCTTTTTTTAACTAAGTGGTCAATAATCTTTTCCCGCTGCTCTTTTAGCAACCTCATTACTAGTTTTAATGCTTTAATAAAGTGCTCAGTGTTCTTTTTATCATGATTAGTGATTTTCCAGGCTTTTTCAAGGAATTCAAGTTTTTTCTTTAAACCCTTAGGAAAATCTCTTTGTGATAGCAGGGCAGCTGCTATCACATCATCTTTAACAATTGATTGAAGAGTCATGAAGCAGCCTCCAATTCTTTAATGTTGTTCTTAATGTCAGGAATCATTACTAACAGGCTGTCAAGTAATAATTTAGTCTTAAAATTTTTATAATGATTAAATAAGGTGTTTAATAAACCTTCCTTATTTGTTAGCTTTGATATCCTCTTATTAACTTCCTTGATGGCGGGCATCCTTTCAGCTTTTAACTTATTGGCTTCTAGGTGCATGATGCTTAGTATTGAAGAGGAAGACTTATCTAGGTTGCTGTTTATTATCTTCTTAAAATATTCTTTTTCTTTATTAATTATCTGAATAGCTAGTTTATCCTTGGTCATTTTAATAAAGCGTTCTAGCAAGTCTTTAGTAATGTATCTTTCCAGCATATCAATAGTTGCGGTTTTATCATTATCAAATCTGAAGAAGCTAAAGTAAGCTTTTTCTAGGAGCTTGCCCTGATACTCGTTTAATAAGTTGCTTCCGATTTTTAAGTCATTATGGGTTTCCTTGATTTTTTCAAGGTTTTTAATATCAGTTTCTCTTAACTCATTAAGCTTCTTAATTAGACCAGTTTTCCTTAAGTACTTTTTAATAACGTCTTGCCTCTCCCTTCTTCTAAGTTCTTGCTGGATTATCTTAGAGTACTTTACTGCCTCAAACAAGTTTAACCTGTAATTTCGCTTATCAAACCATCTGCCAACCTCTGAGAATAACTTGGTTGAGACCGGCAGCTCCTCAGTAAGGTTTTCTAAAACAATTATTGAAAATATTAGTTCATAATTACCGCCCGGCTTGGCTACCTGATTAACCTCTCTCTTAATAAAGTTGTCAAAGCCCTTAGTATAATCATTAAAGTCCATGTAAGAGATTTCTGAGAACCTTTTTTTCCACTCACTCATTAGTCTTTCCTTTTCCTTAACTAACTCATTCTTTAACTCCTTCTTCTTTTCTTTTTCCTTAAACTTCTCCTTCATCTTATGGAACAGGGGGCTCTTTTTTAACTCACTTATTATTGCGCCCTTCACTTCTTTGGTTGGAGGCTTCTTAGTAGTTGGAGGCGGTTTCAATGATTCGTAATCTATTTCCCCTGCCATGATTAATCACTAATACGTGTTCTTTTTTAACAATTATTATTTAAATAATTATGTTCTATTACTCCTTAATGGTTGGAATTCAGGACATATTACAGTTAGCCGGCAACCTGCCCTCGTTATTCTCGTTCATGGAGCGGTTATTCTTCGTGACCATCTGCTTATTCCTCGGCAACTTTTCATGGAAGGGTTGGAAGCGTTATAAGAACTGGGGCATCACCTTTATTGCCTCGTTATTACTGGGGCTCGGGGTGCTGGCGTCAGCAATCCTGTTAGCAGAGGCTATCCCAGTCAGGACGCCGTTTGTTCCATACGCTGTCCAGGCATTCATTGCAGCGATAATATTCTATGCTATCCTGAGATTATTATCAGGTGATGCTAAGAAAGTAAGCGATTTGGTTAAAGGCGAGACTTTTAAGAAACTAAGAAGGGAGTTTAATAACCTGCGCGAGGAGTACCACCGATTATTGAAGTTATTAGAGCGGAAGAAGATAATACCAAAGCCCTTAAGTGCTGGCGAGCTTGACGAGTCACTAGCTGAGATACTTGGGAAGAAGGGTCATGATGAGTTCAGCATTAATACCCGGAGCACGCTTAAGGATACGCGTAAGTACGAGTTGAAGATAAAAGAGGATGTCTACGAGGCAGTGCTTGACACTTACACCGCCGAGTTATTAAAGTTCAAGAAGCTGAGCCTAAGCTTTGGCGAGCGGTTAAAGAAAGGTTTTAAGGGGTTAACCAGTAATAAGCGGGTGCTGGCGGGCGCGGTGCTGCTAATAGTGTTTATTGTCTTCGTAATAATACTAATTAGTCCAGATTCAGTTAGTGAGATTCAATCAACACTTGATTTAACGCCTGATGCTTTAAACCTCACCCAGGGCGGGCTGGCTGATAACTTCACTAACTACTCAGTCACTAATACTTCATGCCTGTCAGTGACTGACGCCTTATACCTTGCTTATGTTAATGACACCCTTGACTCTCAGGAGATGATACCTTCTCAGGCACTAAACGAGCTTCAGAGCAATTATCCTGATGATAACTTCAGCGGTGGTTCAAGAGTTGCTTATGAAGGAAGTGATTACTTGCTGATAACTTCAAGATTAATGTCAGAGGAGGACTTTAACCTGGCATTGCAGACTTATGTGCAGCAGAACCTTATGAACTTATTGCAGGCAAACGTTGACTTCTGCAGCATCACCTATAAAGGCAGGAGTATTAGTTATTACACAAGGTTATGCACTGTCCGGTTAAGTGATAACGAGGTATGCGAGTGCCGGTTGCTAAGCGAGGTTAGTGAGTACTGCTTCGTGTTCTCAGAGCAGTTATCAGCCCAGTTAAGCGAGCAGTTAAGCGGTTTGCAGGAGCAGCTGGGCGGCTTAACAGAGCAGGCAGGCGGGCTTGAAGGACTGCTTGAAGTGATAAAATGAAGTGCTACAAGTGCGGTTCTCGCAAGGCAAGGGTGAGGGTGCCCTCCTTGGAGAAGAAAGCCTGTGATGAGTGCTTTAAACAGATAATTGAGAAGCGTTTTAACCGGACAGTGAGGGGTATGAACCTTAAGGAAGTAATTGTTAAACTAGGAAGACCAAGTGATAAAGTACTATTACACTTATTTAAGAAGAGGGCTGCGCGGGTCAGGGAGTTAAGTGTTAAGTCGTCAAAGAAGGAATCAAGTATTAACCAGTCAACCCTTGATGATATCTGTGTCAGCGTGCTGAAATCATTCTTTAAAGGAGAGGACTGCTTGATTAAGGAAGAGTCGCCGCTTGAGTCAATCAGCGAGTATGAGTTAATAGAGTACGCCCAGATAGAGGGCTTGGCTTTTAATGGCAACCCAAGGACTGGTGAGGAAGAGCGGATTCACGAGTTCATCATGGAATTAGATGAGCGCAGACCAGGCGTGATGTACAGCATCAAGGACTTCATGAAGAAGCTGCAATGATATTTTAGTTCTCCTGTAATCCAAAGGGGGGCTGTCGCCCCTCTTGACACCCCTTTTTATATTAGTTTTAGTTCTCCTGTAATCTTGTCTATTACTTTCTCGTCACCAGGACCTATTCCAAGTGCAGTGATTGTTCCAGGAGGCAGTTCAGTGTGACCCGCGTCAGTCACTAACGAGCTAGGGACCTTCATCTTTTTAGCAGCGAGTTCAAGGTCCTTTAACTCCTTTAAGCCACTGCACCCAAGCACTACTTTCTTAGCACCGCCCGCCCCCCATTCCTTCTTAGCTTTCTTGTCAGTTTTCTTATAAGCGCCTAGTGAGGCGTGGCAGGCCTGGGCTGCCAGCTTGCCAGTGCTCATGCTTAAATCCTGCCTAATGACAATGACTTGTTTCACGTAAGCTATAAACCACTTCATTATTTATAAATTAATAACTAGTTTTAATCACCATCATGACTAACAAGGGGTTTCACGTGGCAGTGGTTATAATCATGGGCTTGATAGCCGGCTTATTATTGTACAACAACTTAATCTACGTTTTAATATTTGCTTTGTTGTCAGGCGTGACCAGCACCTTTTCAGGCTTTGTTAAGAAGCGTTTTTTCCGCTCAAAAGCGTTCTTCCTCATGTTAATAATAATATTAGTATTTATTATCTCAAACCCTTTGTCAGGCTTGGTCTTTGGCTACGTGACTTATTTATTGCTTGATTACGCCCGACCCGCTACTAAAACATTATAATGTAATGTTTTTTAATAATAACTTTGTTAGAAATAGTTATGCGTCGTCGAGGGCAGTACTCTCTTATAGTATTTGTTATTGCCACTTTCGTGTTATTATCATTGACTGGTGTTGTTTCCAACATCATGGCTGAGCAGTCAGAGCAGATACGGAAGGCTCAGGACTTAACACATTTTGGCGACTACGTTAATGGCATCAGGACCATCCAGTACCAGGAGCGTCAGCAGGGTATTGATACAGCCGGCTTCTACCTTGGTAGTATCGGCATCTGGCCTAAGGGTTCAAGCAAGTGCGGGACTGCCCGGAACCTTAGTTCTTACTGGATATTGAAGGATATTCCTTACTGGAAGTCAAGCAGTGATACTGCCGCGTTTTATACTTATGAGGGGGAGCTTTACTCTGAGACTGACGCTTTCAGGACTTTCAGGTTCAGGGATGTGCGCGAGGGTTTGTATGAGATAAGTGTCAGCGGGGTTGATAATGTCAGCCCGTTCCTGCTTAACAGTGCTTATGAGGAGGATAATGAGTTATTCCTGCCAAGCGGCGACCACTTGGTATTAGTGACTAATGCTTTATCAACTGGTTGTAATAGTCCTTGTGATTACACTATTAGTTGCGACTGCGCCTCGCCAACTAATGTCTTCCCAGAGGAGATGAATCTTAACCGGGTTATCCCTGAGGACAGTGAGTACGAGACCTGCGTGCCTGATAATGAGTTAATCATTTATTATTTTGAGAAGATAATTAATGACTACTTTAATGAGATGGACCCGTTGGCTTGGCTTTTAATTAATGACTTTATTGAGTCAGCTGATTTTGGCATGGAGTTATTCTTCCCTTTGATTACTTATGACACTGAGATTGAGAAGATTGGCTCCAACGCCTTGTTCATCACTTTCTACCCTCTGAGCGGTCGCTTCTTCAGCATAAAGCACCAGGGATTAGTTAATGCTTCTTACCAGGGCAACACTATTGTTCATAACGCTTTTGACAGCGACTTCGCTCGTTTCAGGGGCGCGGCTGTTGAAGTGATTAATAAGTCTATTATCAGGGAACAGGTCTCTGACATTCTTGACTCCCACGCTTACTTTGAAATAGTCTCTCAGAAAGAAGTAACTGGTATTGATAACCCTGCTTTTGAATCTTTTCTTAATGCCCAGTACGATGCCGGCTTGAACTTTAATAGTTTTGACTTCAGCAATCTAGAGTTTGAGGATTACTTCGGGTTTGAGTTGAAGCCTCATTGTCTTTACTACTTGAAAGAGGTCTGCCAGTTCATGAGTAACGAGGTTGATAAGCACGAGGTTGGAAACTACACCTTGTTTAACGAGTTCACTAGCCAGTATGATAACCTTTTCGGAGCTGATGTGCTGACTCTTCATGAGGTCTGTAAGGGTTGTTATGACGTGTCCCAGCTTAGCGGACCTTGCGTTAACATCAGCAACCCGTTCTGCAGGGAGTGTTTCAGACTGGCTTTTAACGGAGTTGATTATGCTGACGCGGTTGATTACAGTGACGAACCAATTCCTCAAACAAGCTGCCGTGAAAGAGTTAACGAGCAAGTTCTCCCATTAATAACATCTAATCTCGGATTCAACTTGAGAAGTATTGAGGAGGAATTAAAAGATGATTATGGTTTTGACTGGAGGCTTGACCCGTCAAGGATTAATATCACTGAGATAACCTTTCTGGGAATAGAGGAGACCGGTTCGTTGTTTAACTCTTCCTGCGATAATTGTGAAGAGGTTGATTTTAGTTATGCTCAGTGCAAGGATTTCAAACCCTCACTAATCCCTATGAGTTTGGTTTTAAGAACTTTTGACGGGGTGGTGATATCAGAGGGCAATACTGTTGATACTGCTGGCGACCGTGATGTTAACGCTTCTTTCAACCTTTTAAATGATGGTTCAACAATTGAGACTTCTTACTTGTTAAGAGTGCTGGTTGATTCTGGCAGCGAGGAGCCGGGCGACTCTGATGAATACTTTGATAGTGAGTATGGTATTGGTTATGACCTTGAAGTTATTAACGAGGTTGTTAGTATTGATGAGTTGGGTCCGGACGGTGTTTTAAGTGTTGACTTAGGACCGGTTTTTAATGGCGAGGAAGTGGGTGTTATAACTGGTTCCCAAAGAGTTTTTGTCTGCGCAGAGTCAGCTTTTAATGACGAGTACGACCTGAGCGACTCGTGTATCAGCGGGGTGATTAACTTATGTGATGACCAGGATGACGCGCCTGGATGCTGCGCTGAGCCTAATGTCTGGTTCTACGGCGACCTGCCTTACAGGATATCAGAGCTTAGTTTTAGAGACCCTGAGTGTATTTACCCATGTATTGGGAGATTTGAGTATACTCCAAGGAGCGGTGTTGGTGGCGAGGCTAATAATGTTTTTGTTAGTGGTGATTACGCTTACGTTGCCGCCTCTGATGATGGATTACGGGTTGTTGACGTGAGCGACCCTTTTAACCCTGTTCAGGCTAGTCATGAAGTATTATATTATGTTGACGTTGCCGTGGGTGTTTTTGTTAGTGATGGTTACGCCTATGTTGCAAATGGTGATGATGGCTTGCGGGTTATTGATGTCAGCGACCCTGAGAATGCTTTTGTAACTAATGGTTACCTTAATACTGGGGGGTTTGCAATTGATGTTTCAATTGTTGATAACTATGCTTACTTGATTACTCGTGATAATGGTTTATTCATCGTTGATGTTAGTGACCCAACGGTTAGGCCATTGCCTGTTATTAGTAATGTTAGCCCTGTTGGTGATAGAGGAGGGTATCCTAGTAGCGGGATTGGTGTTTTTGTTAGTGGTGATTACGCTTACATTGCTAATAGTATAGAGGGCATGGATATTGTTGATATTTCTGACCCAGCTAATCCTGTAAGTATCAGCAATACTGACTTGGAAACTTTTGATGTTTTTGTTAGTGGTGATTACGCTTATATTGCTAGTTTTGATGAAGGCTTATTCATTGTTGACGTGAGCGACCCTTTTAACCCCGCGGTTGTTAGTCAAGTTCCTGGCCTTTTTGGCGGGGCTTTAGGAGGGTCCCGTGAAGTTTTTGTTAATAATGGTAAAGCCTATGTTGCTGATAGTGATAATGGTTTAGGCATTATTGATGTGAGCGATCCAATTAACCCTGATTATATTGGTCATTTTGGATTTGGCAATATTCATAGTGTTTTTGTTAGTGATGGTTATGTTTATTTTACTAATTATCTTTCGAAAGAAATGTACGCAATTGATGCTGAGATGCACCCTGCCACATATATTGAGGATTTTGATATAGGGGATGTTGATAATGATGGTGACTTGGATATAGTGGCTACTACAGGCACGGATATAGTAGTGTTATTTAATGAGTATGATGGTTTTACTGGAATAAATGTTTACAGTTTTGACAACCTTGTTTCAGAGATAGCTTTAGGAGACCTTGATAAGGATGGTGACTTGGACGCTGTTACTATCAGGGGTGATCCTAATAGGCGTTTCTATGTGCTGGAGAATAATGGTGTTGGCGGCTTTTCTTTAGATAGTAGTGATAATAACCTCTTTTTTGGTGATGATGTTGCTTTAGGTAAAATCAACCTTGGCGGTAGGTTGGACTGGGTTTTTAGCGGGAGGTCCTATTCTAATAGTTATGTATCTGTCTGGATAAATGATTTTAACAGTTACCCCCGCATAAAGACAAATGATGATGTTAGTGCTCCTATAAAGGATTTATTAATTGATGATTTTAACTCTGATGGTTTTAATGATATTGTTGGCGGGTCAGGTGCTGATATTGTTGAGATAAGCAGTCACCCTTACTATGATTTTATGGGCGGGGTTTATTCTGTAGGTCTTGACACCCCGGTTATTATTCTGGATACACTGCCTGAAGACCAAGAGTTTGCTGCTATGGACTCAGCTGATTTTGACTCTGATGGTGACCCTGACCTTGCCGGCATAACAAGTGATAATGGTATTGTTTACTTATGGACTAATGAAGGAAGGGATGTTTTTGAACGAGAGGAATTAATTAATATTAATGATAGGGGCTTGAAAATAGTTTTTAGTGATTTGAATAATGATGGATTCCCTGACATTATTGTGTCGGCTGAGAATAATGGTTTAATAATATTCATGAATGATAGGAACGGGGGTTTTATTGAACGAGCTGATTTAGGTTATAATGACCTAACGAGCATTAGTGAAATAGGTGTTGCTGACATAGATAGTGATAAGGCTAGGGACGTGATATTCTTAAACGAGGTTATATTGAGGGGTGGTGTAGATAATCTTTACTTAATGCTTAATCAAGGCAAGGTGAGTGAAAAGGTTCCTTGCTGCGGTGATGATTTCAATGAATTATTCTTTAATAGTTCTAAAAGAGATGTTGTCTGCCTGCCCTCTGACTTAATTAATTAGTGGATAAGAGTATAATATTAACTCATAGACTTTCAATAATCGTGATTAGGAAGGCATTTTTTCTTATTAAGAAGTTATTATTCATTCACTGAATGCTTTTTTAGCAACTTGGAATAAGTTTTTATTATTGTAGATATTAGTTTTTAATTGATGAGGAAGTTGTTTATTGTATTCTTTTTGTTATTAACCGTAGCTTTTGCTCAAGAAGGAAGCCCTAGTGAAGCTTTTTATTGTAATGAAGAGTTTCATGAGAAACAAAGTTTTACTATTGACGGAGTGACTTATTATTGTGTTAAGTCTGTTGGGGAGTGGGGTTTCAGCACTAACCCCTACGGTCTTGAAGCTGATGTTGCTGAAGGTGATGGTGAAGCCGGGATTGATGGTTATTGTTATTTTGATGAGCTGACTGTTGAAATTGTTGAAGCTGACCCTGATTGTTTTCCATTAGGTTGTTCAGAAACGGATAATTCTAAAAAAACTGTTATTATTGAGGACACTAAATATTATTGTGTTAAGTCGGATGGTGTGTGGGGTTTTAATACCTCGCCTTTCTCGCACGAGGATGGTTATTGTTATTTTGACACTGACGAGTTAACCCCAGAGATTGTTGATCAGGATAATGATTGCTGCTTATATGTTGAGGGCGGTCATTGTTGTTACCAGTTAATTCATGACGAGGGCTTGTCAATATGGTCAAAAGAGGTTATTAGTTCCAATAGTGATATGACCAGCGTCTTCTTTGCTGACTTAACTGGTGACGGCGACCTTGACGTGTTAGCTGGCAGCGAATCTGGCAGTGTTATATTATTAACTGGTAGTGGTTTTGGTAATGAGCAGGTTATTGGCTCGTTGGCTGGCAGGGTTAATAGTTTAGTGTCTGTTGACTTGGATGCTGACGGCGACCTTGATGTCTTGGCTGGTGGTGAGGGGGTTGCCTGGTTTGAGAATGATGGTTCTTGGACTAAGCACTTGGTTGATGGTTCTTTTACTAG
>WJKC01000006.1 GCA_014729335.1 archaeon
CCTGTTGGTTGCGAATAATATCCTTATACTTACTATTATAAGCCTCCTTTAACAAAGACTTAACCTCACCAGCAGGGCGGTCCAAGTACTTGCCAAGCAGTGAGTAATGCTCACGCTTCAACTTAATCTTAACATGAGTGCTGGGGCTATTAACACCAAAATCACCCATCCATAAATAAAGAGTACCACCCTCAAGCCTGGAAGGAGTCCTAGCCAGCTTAACACTCAAGCCACTAACCTCATGCTCCAAAAAGAAAACAAGATTCTTAAGATTACCAAACTTAATAGTCATCAAGTATTAATTGAAGAAAAATGCTTTATAAACCTTACGAAAAACTTTATAAAAAAAGTTAGTTAATAAACAAACCAATGATGCCTGAACAAAAGAGCGGGACAACCTTTAGCACAGGCATGACTTTCTACACCACTAAGTGATAATACTCACTGGTGTTGGGTGAATAATAAAAATGACACTACAACAACTACTAAGCGGAACTGTAATAAACCCGGAGCAAGAATTAATACACAGAGTAACCAGCCAGGACGTTGTCATAAGGATTGAAGAACCAAGCCCCAGCCTAAAAGAACTAATAAAAAATAATAACGCCGGAGCCAAGGTATGCAATGGGTCCTACGTACAAGCAATACTATACACCCTGACCAGGGAAGCTAATGAACTAATAATAGTGAATAATAATGAACACCCATACCATGAAAAAAGACTAAAAAGAATCATCAACAGTGCAATGAACGACCCATTAGTCAAACAAGTAATAAAGCACTACAAAAAAACACCAGAAATAAAAATAATCAACCTGCCAAACTATTAAAAAAACACGAATACTAAGAAAAATAGATGAGAACCATCCTAGAGGTTAACCCGGAGAAAGCAAAAAAGAACTACGAGGAACTGAAAAAAGAACTGCCAAACGCGGTTATTGCCTACGCGTTAAAAGCTAATTATGACCCGAGAATACTGAAAACACTAAGCAAGGCTGGGTGCGGGGCAGAAGTATGCAGCGAGTACGAGTACCGACTGGCAAAGAGAAAAGGGTTTGAAAAAATCATCATCAACGGGTACGTGAAGCCAATGAATTGCTGGCTGCAAAACGTTGAAGAAACAGGATTAAAAATTAAAGGATTAAAAGGAGCAAGGATTAAACCATTCAACACTAGCAAGCTGGGACTAAGCGAGGAAGAAATACTAAAAAAAGAATGGGACTGCATCGCGTACCACTCAAGCAGGACCAGCATCAATGAATGGAAGAAAATACTAGAGAAAGCAAGAAAACTAACAAGAAAGACGGGCGCGGAACTAATAGACGCTGGGGGAGGACTAACAACAGAAAGGATTAAGTTACTAAAGAAGATAGACAACCTGATAATCGAGCCGGGCAGGGCGTTAGTGGAGAACACCTGCACCCTTAAGACAAGAGTGCTGGCGGTCAAGGACGAGAACGTGATAATAGACACAGGATTAAACTTCTTCAACAAACTAAGCATGAGCAACTACCAAGTAGAGGTTAAAGGAAAAGAGAATAAGAAAAAAAGCCGCGCCTACCGAGTGTGCGGGCCAGTGCCAACAGACCTGGACAACATAGGGAAACACAACCTGCCACTAGTAAAGAAAAACGATACACTAATAATAAAGAACTGCGGCGCCTACACCACTAGCATGGCGTCAAACTGGACTAGGAAGAAACCAGTGCCAAAATACATCTAGGGGTGTCGAGAGGGGTGCTAGCCCCTTCGGGAAGAAACCAGTGCCAAAATACGCGTAATTAACTTTTAAGCAACTGACTCCCCGCTTTCACTGCTCTTCTTCTGCAGCTTCATCAACTCCTCGGCCCTCCACTCACGTAAGCCCTCCCTCTTCTTATTACGCTCCTTAATATCCTCCAACTCATCTATTAATTTATTAATCTCCTCTTGACGATTCTTCCTCAACTCATCAGACTTCTTATTAAACTCATCAAGCACTTCTTTCTCCCCGCCACCAGGTGAACTAGAAAACCAAGACATACAAAAAATCACTAATCACTAAGCATTTTTAACGCTTCCTTCTCCATGAAGTGAAGCTTCTTAGAAGGAATCACCAAGCAGTGAGGAGCGGCGGGCCAGTCAAAACGCTTCAATGTTGAAGGCTTAACCCACTTAACAACCTCATCAGGGAAGCCTAACCGGGCGCAGCCAACCCAACGGTAATCAAGCGAGTCCTTCTTATCAGCCCGCTCAATAATCCTGACCGCCTCAGGAATAGTCATGAAGTCATGAGCATCGCTCTCAACATCCAGCAAACAGAGAGTATGAGCGCCAATCTTCAAGTTATCACTGATAACCCTCAAAAAAGAATCAGGCTTAAAATTCTTGCCAGGGAAAGGAATGCTCGCAGTCTTGCCAAACTTATACAAACTCAAACCAGTACGGGCAACACCAGAGAACACGCTGGAAGAATTAACAACCAAGTACTTAACACCAGCGTCAACACAATCAAGAATCAATGAAACATGAGTGGTGGCGCTGAAAGGATCGCCCTGAACAAGCAGGGCAACGTTATGCTTACGAGCACGCTCAATTAATTCAGGCGAAGACTCAACCTCCTGCCGGGACAACACGTGAATACTACGGTCCAACAAGTCCTCCAACTCGCTTAAACGATCAAAAACACCAGTATAACCCTCAAGGTAGACAACGTCGCAGCCAGCCAACACGTTAAAAGCCCTTAATGACAAGTCACGCTCAGTAGCCAAACCCAAACCAACAAGGCAAAGCATGAAAAAGAATAAGAAGATTGCATTAATAAACCTTAATGAACATGATGGAGTTAATAATACTAATCACCCTCTTAGTAATGCTGGTAATAGCCACTGGCTACGACCTGAAATGGAGGTACGTCCCAGACTACGCCAGCTACTCATTCATAGGAATAGCAATAATAGAGAGAATACTATACGCGCTGGAACTAAACAACCTCAACGCCCTATCATGGGCAGCGCCCGCCACACTAATGCTAGGAGGATTCGGTTACCTATTATACAGGGCAGGCATGTGGGGCGGAGGCGACGTTAAAATAATCACGAGCACAGCAATACTACTATCATGGTTCCCAGGCGAGACAATACCATTATTCATCGACTTCTTCATGAACCTAATGATACTAGGAGCAGTCTGGACCCTGCCAATAGCAGTGATAATAGGGCTGAAAAACAAGATAAAACCAACAATGACAGAGAAGATACTAATGATAATAGGAATCACCGGCTGGCTGTTAATAAGCCAGTTAATGAAGCCGCTCACAGGCTTCATCACAGGGCTGGGATTATTCACCCTCACATCAATAAACTACCTGAAAAGAGTTGAAAAGAAAGGATTCATCAAACCAGCCAACATGAAAACACTAATGGACGGCGACTGGCTGACAGAGGAAGTAAAAGTAGGGCGAAAAACAATCAAACCAAGAAAACAAGGACTAACAAAAAAAGAAGCAGAACAAATAAAAAAATGGTGGCGCAAAGGCAAACTAAAAAAGAAGCCATTAATCAAAGAAGGAATAGCCTACCTGCCAGCCTTCCTGCTAACATACGCGGCGACAATCCTAATGGGCAACCTGATGATAATAACACTAGCAGAAGGATTAATTAATGGCCCAGAAATGATAATGATACTTAAATAATAAACTAACGGCGCTGCCAGCCATCAATTTAAGCAAAGCCCTAATAATCAGGGACCCGGGGCTCCTCCTCAACCACTTCCTCAGGCTCCTCCACAGATTTCTCCTCAACAACCTTAGGCTTAGGCGCTGACACCAACTCAGGGATAGTCTTGATAGCGTCCTTAACAGCCTGAGCAGTTGACTTCAACTCAGCCTCCTCAGCCCGCTTAGGCTCCCAGTGAATAATCACCTTATCATCCTCGTAACGAGGAATCAAGTAAATAATCATGTGATCGCTGCGCTGACCAGCCCTAGCCCCAAGCGAGTAAATAACATTAACACCCTCACAGCCAAGCGACTGCGAAATACCAAGCACTATCAAACGAACAGCCTTGAAAACACTACCAGTCTCAGCAGGCGATAACTCATGAATGCCCTGAACGTGCTTCTTAGGCGCAACAACCACCTGGCCCTTATTACCAGGGTTAATATCAAGGAACGCAATCACAGCGTCATCCTCGTAGACCTTAAAGGACGAGGTCTGACCCTGGGCAATGCTGCAGAAAATACAATCAGGCATAAAAATAAAAAATAATAAGACGAGTTAAAAACCTTACTACTCAGCCCACTCAGGCATAACAAACTCTTCCTCCTCAGGCACAAAGCCATCAATTAACACAACGTTCTTATAACCATGATGGACCATCCTAACAGGGTGGTTGCCAATTATCACGCCCTCATGCTCGTCTAAAAACCTCTGAAAGGAATCGTAAAAAAATAATACCTCATCACTAGTCACCCGGCGCCCTTCACAAATCACTCGTTCAATATAATCAAAACACTTCTTTAACTCAAAATAATCATCATATAACTCGTCGCAAAGCATGAAACGCTGAACAGATGACACAGTGTCAGCCTCAACCAATAACTCAGTAATAGAATCAAAAGGGGTGTTATTAAAACTCTTCAAGAAGTCATTAAAACGCTCATGAACCGCCACCACGTCACTAACCCGCTTGTACACAAATAATAAAAAAGAAGCGCCAAGTATTAAAAACCTTGCTATTAAAGAACGAGGCGGGCTTAAGGTACAAGGAATACCTAGTCATAGCTGACCCTCACCTAGGCATAGAAAGAGAGTACTGGGCTAAAGGGTACGAGATGCCGTCACAGAACAAATCAATACTAAAGAGGATTAAAAGAATAAAAAAAGACTCTGAGAAGTTAATAATACTAGGCGACTTGAAACACAACATCCCAAACATCACAATCAGAGAGAGAAAAGAAGTGCCGGGGTTCATTGAAAAACTAAACAAATTATTCAAAGAAGTCATCATCATCAAAGGAAACCATGACGGCAACCTAGAACGATTAGTGAACGGCGTAAAAAAAGAACACTACGTTGACGACACCGCTTTCATCCACGGCCACACCGTTAGCAAGAAAGCACTAAAAAGCAAAAAAATAATCGCAGGGCACACCCACCCGGTCTACGCGTACAAGAACCACCTAGGCTTAAAACAAAGCAAGAAATGCTTTATAATAACGGATAAAATAATCATCCTGCCAGCATTCACTGAACTAAGCGCCGGGAGTCATGAACTAGCAAAGCCGCTAAGAAAACATATTACTAATGAAGAAAGAATACTGCTAGACCACACAAAAGTAAAGTAAACATAAAGTTTAAAAAGGCAGTCACATCCTCTTTATTTTATGGAAGACCGTGATAAAGCAGTAAAAGAGTACGGCAAGCTAAAAGACAAGTACGAGCTCCCAGAACTAAACAACTTAGAAGAAGAATTCGAGTTCGAACTAGATGACACCAGCGGCATAATCAAAACAATAACCCACAGAATATGGGACAAGATAACACTAATCAAGTCATTCATAGAAGGAGTGCTGCACCCGCAGCGCTACTGCTGCATCACCGAGACAGGGTTCCTAAACCCTAAGAGCAAAGAGAAAATATTCAACTTCTACCGGTTAATAATGGCAGAGTACTGGCGCACAGTTAAAGCCTCATTCGAGGACGAGGAAGAGAAAGCAAAGCAGCTGAAAAAGAGCTATGATTTCTACCAAAAAGTCAAGAGGTTCAGCCAGAACTACACCCAGAAAATGATAAAAGGCTGGGAAGAAACAGAGGAAACAGAAGAGAAGAACGGCTACATAAACTAGAACTCAATGCCCTTCAACAACTTCAATAACAAGGGCTTGGCGCGAGTATGCTCCCGGGCAACATCAAAACAAACCCGCCCATTAAAAACGTAAGGACCATTAACAGCGTCACGACTAATAAAAGCATTAAAGTGAGCTGAGTCAATACTAACAGGGGGGCCAATCACCCGCTTGGTTAAAGGCAGCACGTCTCGAACCAATTCAAAATAAACAGTCCCGTCACTAAGAAAACCATGATCATAAACAACGAATCCATGACGCTCAAGCCTAGCCTTAACAAGGCGCAAGGACCGGGCAAGCTTGGCAAAGAACACGTCCCGCTTGCCACTAACCTTAAAAGAATAGGTGAAGAACGGGTGGCCCCGGTCACGAGCAAGACTGGTTAAATCACTAATCAACGGCTCCTTAACAGTGAAAAAAGACTCAGACGGGCCGCGCAGGAACAAGCGGGCCTGAAGCAAGAACTTGTCAAAAGACTCGCGTGACAACGCAGCAGCAGCGTTGCGAGTAGGCAGCACCGGGTCAACCACCACCACCGGAGTCAAGGAGCGATTAACCTTCAACGCGGTGTAAGCCTTACTAACAGAGTCATAAAAACCCTCCAAGTCCAAGAACAACTCATTATTCCCCTGGTCAAGAAATTCAAGGAAGCGCTTAAAACGCTTAAAACGAAGCATCAATAACTCAATAACGTAGCCGCTGAAACCACTAATATGAGACTCAGCCCCGTAGACACCGCAAGCCTTAGCAAACTGCTTAAACAACAAGACCTGGTCCCTCAAAGCGTTATCCAAACGGGAGTTAACATAACTAATATGGAAAAAAGAAGCGTCCATTGAATTAAGAGCGTCAGACGGGTCATCAATCAGCAAGGTCGGGACAAACTCCAACTCGTAATCACCATGACTAGCCCTAAAGTAAGTCCTGGACCCCTCAACCCTCACGGCTTCAGGGAAAGCGTCAAGAACAACCCTTGGAAAAGACTCTAAGTCAGCAGGGTCCTTATGACGGATAAAGAAGTCAACATCATGAGCTCCATGAAGAAAAGTGCCGCGGGCAAAACTACCACCAGGCACCACCTCGGCTGAGATACCATTATTAAGCAATGAATCCTTAATCAAAGAACTAACCCTTCGGACTATGTTGCTTAAACGGTCACGCTCAGCAGGTGAGGGCTTAACCTTAGATAAAACCTTATTAACAACACTTATAAAACTCATTACAAGATAAATAAAAAACACGCGGATTTAATAATTATCCCCCTATGATAAATAAAGAATTATACAAGGCACTAATGAACAAGGGCGTCAACAACCTGACCAGTGCTCAGAAAAAAGCAATACCAAAGATACTGAGCGGCAAGGACGTGTTATTATGCGCCCCAACTGGCTACGGCAAGACACTGGCAGCCATGATACCAGTACTAGACAAGATGCTGAAGAATAAAGAGGAAGGGATGAAGACGCTATACGTCACCCCGCTAAGAGCGTTAAACAGGGACGTGTTCGAGCGATTAGTTAAGCTGGGAGAGAAAATAGGGCTGAGAATAGAGGTGAGGCACGGTGACACAACCCAGTACCAGCGCCGAAAACAAGCACTAAACCCCCCTGACATGCTGATAACAACGCCTGAGACGCTGCAGGCAATACTAACCGGCAAGAGACTGAGAGAGGGGCTGGCAAGTGTTAAGACAATAATCATAGACGAGGTCCACGAGCTGATAAGCAGCAAGCGGGGGACACAGCTAAGCGTTGGACTAGAACGATTAAAGAACCTGACCAAGAGGAAGATGCAGTTAATAGGCTTATCAGCCACTGTTAATAACAAGCAGGAAGTAGCGGACTGGATAAGCAGCGAGTGCGAGATAGTGAACATTGAAGGCAGCAAGGAATACGAGGTAAAAATAATAAAGCCAGGAGTCAGTCAGGAAGATAAGGAGCTGGCAAAGAAACTGCACACCAACCCAAGCATAGCTAAGACGTTGAAAATAATCACCCGCCTGGTTAAGGAAAAGAAGAGCATAATATTTGTTAACACGCGGGAACTAGCTGAGAACATCTCCAGCCGGCTGCAAGCAATGAATAACAAGGACATAAGCGTCCACCACAGCAGCCTGAGCAAGAACTCAAGAATCAACACTGAAGCCGACTTCAAAAAAGGAGGGTTAAGAGGAATAATAGCCACCAGCAGTCTGGAACTAGGCATAGATATAGGCGACGTGGAGCAGGTAATACAATTCAACAGCCCGCGGCAAGTTAATAAGTTAGTGCAGCGGGTGGGCAGGGCGGGTCACACAAGCACCCAAGTATCAAACGGGGTGGTGATAACCACCAACCAGCAGGAATACCTTGAAACCAAGGCGGTACTAAAACAATTAAAAAACAAGTGGGTTGAGGAGTCATCAATCTATCATAAACCACTAGACGTGCTAGCCCATCAAGTAATCGGCATCTGCCTGGACGAGTACAAGCCAAAAGTAAAGGATGTCTATAATACAATCAAGCAGGCAAGGCCCTACCAGTCACTAACCTGGAATGAATTCTCAAGCGTGCTGACAATACTTAAAGACATCAGGATGGTGTTCTTAAATGACGACGGCACGATAGGGATAGGTAAGAAAGCAAGATTCTACTACTATGACAACCTGAGCACCATCCCCAACGAGAAGAACTATCACATACACAACATTGACACTAACTCGAGGATAGGGACATTGCATGAAGGATTCATAGCCAAGAACGGCGAGCCGGGCAACATCTTCATCTGCCGGGCAGAGCCGTGGGAGATAATAAGCATAGAGGATGACAGGGTGAATGTTAGCCGGAGCTTTGACTATGACAGCGCCATCCCGTCATGGGAGGGTGAGTTAATACCAATCCACCAACAAGTAACCGAGACCATGAGGCAACTAGCTGAACAAGAGCTAAAACTAGAAGTGCATGATAAGAACGTTATAATAACAACTTACTTCGGCAGCAAAGTGAACCAGACAATCGGGGAGGTGCTGGCCTACCTCTTAAGCAACAAGAAAGGGACGAGCATCGGCTTAAAAAACGATGCTTACCGGATAATACTAAAATTAAAAAACGCGTCGCACGCAGAAGCAGTTGAGGAGGTGCTCAACGAGATTAAACCATCATGGATAACCAGCACTGCGTATAACGCGGTGAAGAACAGTAACGCCTTCCTATACCGGTTCATGCACGTGGCTAAGCGGTTCGGCATCCTAAGAAAGAACGCTGAGTTCAGT
This sequence comes from archaeon, assembly GCA_014729335.1. GTDB lineage: Archaea > Nanobdellota > Nanobdellia > WJKC01 > WJKC01 > WJKC01. Next base: position 9,078 of record WJKC01000006.1, read on the forward strand.
AATTACCGGTTAAAAAAATTATTAGAAGCCTATGACAACACAGTGGTGACAAAGGAAGCCTATAAGGAGATGCTGGTGGAGAAGCTTGACTTATCAGGCGCTGAGAAAGCAATCAGCCGGATAAATAACGGGGAGTTAAAACTAACCGCTGCCAGTAACGAGACAATCAACGAGTTAAGCACTAACTTCAGGGACTTCAGCAACCCAAAGACCACTAAGGAGATAATGGATGTTGTTAAGGAGCGGTTAATGAACAAGGAGTACTTATACTACTGCCTTAACTGCGGCAAGTACGTTGGCAAGCTAAGTGTCAGGCACTCAAAGAACCTTGAGTGCAAGTGCGGTTCAAAACTAATAACCTTCCTGAAGAAGAGAAGCAGGGGGGTGACTGCTTTGAAAAAAAGAATCAATAACCAGGCGCTAAACACTGAGGAAGAGAGGCAATTAAAGAAACTGGAAGTAAAAGCCAACCTATACTTAAACTATGATTACATGGCGCCCTACGCAATAGCAGGCAGGGGCGTGGGTCCAACAACCGCTACCCGGATACTAAAAGGGTTCTACCAGCGAGAAGAGGACTTCTTGAAAAAAATAATAAAAGCAGAGAAAAGATTCATCAGGACAAAAAAGTACTGGAAGTAAAAAGGGGGTTTAGAAAGGGGCGACAGCCCCTTCTGCAGAGAAAAGATTCATCAGTATGATAATAAAGCTTTTAAGAAAGAAATGGTGAAGGAGTAATGGAATGGATTCAGGCTTATTCAACGTGGACGCCTTAAAGGGTTTAAAAAAAGCAATAATGCTGTACTTAGTTAGTAATGACGGCTTCTGCTTCTACCACTTCCCATTCTACTTTGATGAGATATTCCTTGAAAAAGGCATGGTAAAAGTTGACGATCAAGTAGTGGTGGGCATAGTCTCAAGTTTTGATAAATTCTTTGACTCAGAGTTATTCCAACTAATAGAGAACGAGCGATTTGAGAACAAGTACCAAGAACTAGATTATTACTTCAAAAGCCATGAAATAGAATTCTTCAACGAGTTATTAACAATTAATGAAAAAGAAGACTACTTAAGGAGCAGTATTGAGGAGTTAATAATAAAAAAAGCAGGTCGGGGATTGCTGGACCACGTTAAGACAAAGCACTGGGACGAGCATGAAATAAAGAACAGGGAGACCGCCATAAAGTACCAGCAGAGGGTACTATCGCTTCTTGAAGAAAAACTAGAGTCAATAAAGGCAAAAAAGTACGGCAAGGTGTCACTAAACGCTCGGAAAGATGACTTAGAGATAAGGAAGATAGCGGGCCGGGACGTGAACATCATCTACTTCTTCAAGGGATTCAAAGCAAGCGACCTGGAATTATTATACAGCGCTTTCCACAAGCTGGGCGAGACACTAATAAGCCACGTTGAAACAGAGTACAGTCAAGAAATAAGGGATTTCAACGGTGATAAAAGCTGGACCAAGAACCTTGAGGACAGAATCAGGTGGGAGGCTAATTACCTAAAAGCTTATGAGAACTCAGCCTACCTTAAAGCAATAATCGCGAGGACAATGAACAACCTGGATGTATACGAGGAGGAAATAAAGAATGATGATGAACTAACCCTAGAGTTAAATAAAACAGTGGATAAAATAAGAAAACTAGAAGGATTGCTAAACAAGATAGAAATATTATACGAGGGCACAATAAGAGATGTTATTAGAATAGAGGAAACAAATAAGGCGGTAAGAGCTGAGATAGTGGGGATGAGCAGTCAAGAAGAAGTTAAGGAATCAATACTTGATTACAACAAGATATGCACCAAATATGATACCAGGTCAAAAGAACACCTTGAATTCCTAAAAATACCAATAATCAAGGATAGAGAAGTCTTAAAAAAACAAGAAGATTATTAAAAAAAATCGTGAAACTGCTTAGAAAAAAAACAAGTGATAAAGAACTAGTAATCAAAGCTGATGATGAGGGAGTTAAGATAGAGATAACTGATGATTACGGCCAGCAAAAAGGATTCAGCCTAACAATAGACGAGTCAAGAAAACTAAGGGACCGTTTAAAAAGACTAATAGAGTTTTTTGACAGAGAGGAAATGACTGAAAAAGAATCACCGGAGCCGGCTAAGCCGCCAGTCAAGACTTACTCAATAAACAGTGATGAGAAAACAAAGACTGAAGGGTTCAAGTTATTCAATGATGAAAAAAGCGATGAAAAAGAGTCAGAGTTCTATTATTAAAGATAAAAGTTGCTTAAATACGTTATTATTCTAATTGTTTTCAAAAACGTTTTTAAAAACAAGGACTGTATTGAATAAACATGGCTGATTTATTAGTTAAAAAGGCATGTAAAGAGTTTGCCAAGACAATGGACAAAAGGTTTCCTGACTCAACTGTTGAAGCTCTTGACGCATTGGTAAAAGAGATAATAAGAAAGGCTAATGTAAGGACATCAGAGAACGGCAGGAAAACAATAACCTCATACGATTTATAATCTGGCAAACAACTAGGATTATTTTATTTTTTTTATTTATTTTATTTATATTTTTAATAAGATATTAATTAAAGCACTTTCTAAGTAGGAACTAATGAAACCAATGGTTGAAGTCAAGAACCTGCATAAGCACTACCAGTTAGGCGAGACCCTTGTAAAAGCCAATAACGGGATAGACCTGGAAATAGAAAAAGGCGAGTTCATCGCCATCTTTGGTCCAAGCGGCTGCGGCAAGAGCACCCTAATGCACCTGATAGGCTTGCTTGACTCGCCAACCAAGGGTGAAGTGATATTCAAAGGCAGGGAGACTGCAAAGCTAAGTGATGATGAGAAAACAATAATCAGAAACAAGAACATCGGGTTCGTATTCCAGTTCTTCTTCCTATCACCAAACCTTAACGCGTTAGAGAACGTTAAACTGCCAATGATATTCAGCGAGAAAGAAGAGGCTGAGAGGGATAAAAGGGCAAAAGAATTACTGAAACTAGTAGGACTGGAGGACCGGATGACCC
>WJKC01000052.1 GCA_014729335.1 archaeon
ATTAGTATTAGCAGCTCCAAGTCTTATTTTTTTATTTGTAGATTTTCTAACTTTTTTACTCTTATCATTGTTTATTATGTAATTAGCTAATGGAGTTCCTTTTTTTGATATTATACTAATAAACGGCGGATTAAGTTCAATTTTTTCTTTAATATGTTCTTTTTCTAGTTTTAAAAATTCAACTGTTGGAAAGAAGAATCTTGAATAAACATCACCATCATCCCTTTGTAAGTGAAGGAATGGCGTCTCAACGCCCGGCAAACTCATTTTATTAACTTTGTTAGAACTATAATCAACATCAGTATCAATAAACCAAACACCATCACCAATTGAAATTAATAAGTCAGTGTTTTTATTAATCAATTTCTTCCAAAAGCTATTCATTATGACTGCTGGGCTTGACTTATCATATGGGAGAGTGTCATATTTAACTTTTAGTGATAAAGTGTTTAATAAGTCAAGCCATTGGCTTCGCCCAACCATGCAGAAAGCTTTTTGCTCTCTTAATAACCTTAAAATAGACTTAAAGTCTTTGAACACTTCAGACTTAAGTTTAATCTTGTTTATCTTGTCTTTGATAATCCTTTTACGCTCACTAGTGCCGTAACCAGGGCTAAGGGTCTCAATATAACCTGATTTAGCCAGCCCGCCAACAAAGTCTTTTAAATGACGGTCACTAAAAGAGGTCTCAGGCTTTAACACATAACTGGCTAATTCTTTTGAAAGAGCGTACTTATACTTGCCTTCTTTCCGCCCTCTTGTAAGATTACCCATGTTAGTTAGAGTGGTTCGAAGCCCGTGAAACCAATCGCCGTGCTCTATCTGAGCAGTATAACCATAAAGGTAGAACTTGATTATTGATGAAGCGTAATCAATATCCTTAGTTTCCTTGCCAGTTCTCTTAGCAAAATCATACATACGGTCCAGCTTATGCTCTATTTTCTGAGCAGCCTTTAAAGCCTTGTGAAAATGCTTAAAAGCTTCCTCATATTTTTTCTCAACCTCCCCCCAGTCAACTTTTTTAATTAAGGTATCAAAACTCCCTTTACCAAAATCCTTTAACTTTTTATGACCAACTAATACTTGTATCAATTCATTAACATTAACCATTTAACTCAAGCCCCCTCTAATCTCTTTTAAAGCTTCACTAAGACTACTACCAGCAGAGGTTAATTCGTTTTTTAGTTCTTTCATTAATCCCTCAATATCCTCTTTAGCATCATCATATTCCTCTTTAGACTCATACCCTTCTTCTTCTGGTATCTTAGTGCGGGAATAACTAGGTTTAGCTCTCTTGCCAAACAACCTGCCCACTCCTGAATCCTTAACCGCTCTGTTAAAAGCTGGGATTGCTAACAGTACTAATAATAAGCCCGCGGCTCCTAAGCCGATACCAACAGCCCATAAGCCTAACAGGAATGAAATCCACGCTAGCACGAAGCAGCCAATGCTGCCCACAATCTTATCCCAAGGCTCAGCCTTAGCATCCCTTAAACCGCTGAACATGGTCCAGACAATCACGCCGAAACCAGCAATTAATAAGTAGCCAATAATCGGGTAGAAGTACTGCCAGACAGGGCTGACATAAACCAGTAAGAACATTGCCAGGAATAATACCACAGACGTGACATTCAAGCTCCGGTCATCCATTAACTGAGAGTACTTGCTCAAAGCCGCCCTGATGCCCATGGCAGCGACTGCCGCGATGCTGAGAGAAGCCAGCTCTTGCCTGAAACGAATAACGAATTCCTGGAAGAAGTTAGACGCAGTGGATAAATCCTGAGACGGGTCGTAAGGCTCCTCAGGGAAGAGGCTGGCGGTTGCCGCCGTGATAACTAACAAGGATAAAACTATTAAAAGAGAGCGTCTCATACTAAGATTAGATTAGTAAAACTTAATATAAAAATATATCTATCAGGTAATAAGTGATGAAAACCCCTAAAATAAAGAAAAAACACGGAATGATACTATTAACCATCATGATGCTAAGCAGCAGCTTAACAGCGTTCATGTACAAGCCTGCCAGCACAGCCAAGGCAACAATAATAATCAAGTTCAACAACTACGAGGTCTACGAGCTGCCAGTCAACATAGATGACAACACAACCCTAGTGCAAGCAGTGAGCAACCACTACTACGTCAGGATGCAGAACAAAACACTAAACTGTATCAGGAACACCTGCAACGAGAATAAGAGCAAGTGGCTCGCATTCAACGAGTACGGGGTTAAGATAACACCCGAGACCCACGTACTAAAAAACAACGAGAAGAACTACCTAATCTATAATAACACAAAAACTAACCAGACAAGGGATGAACAAGCAATCAAGGAATTATTAAAATTATAAGAGCTTGCTGACCTGGCTCGCGAGCTTCTCAGTCACCTTCTTACTGGCAAACAAGGGATCAACAGCCATCACCAGGTAGAACGGCTCATTAACCCCTAACACTTCAGGCCCGACCCCGAGGTTATAGATTAACAGGTTAACATTCAACTCATGACAATAAGCGAACTTTGACTCGCCTGACGAGATACCACTAATATTCTTAATATGAGTTAGTATCTCATCCAAGTCCCCCTCAGAGTCAGGACAGTAACCCTGGTAATCAAAACTGTCTAAGCCCAGCAAGGACTTAACACCCTTGAAGAATAAGATATTATAACTGGAAGATAATAAGCCAACCCCTAACACGCCGTACTTATAAACGTTAACCTCTTCCTCAACAATCCCGCCCCCAGCCTTGTTAACCCTCTTAAAAAAATCATACTCAACAACCACCTCAGCACCCTCCTGCTCGTAATTAAAAACCTTCTTGCCCTCTGACTTGAACTCTGATAAGACATCATCTAGTGACTTGTCAGCCAGGCTGACCCGCTCCACGTAGCGGTAAGCTGATAACTCCTTCTTAATAATTGACTCTAATTCATGACTGTTCCTGCCGATTAGTAACTTGAACGGCTGGTCATTAAAAACCCGCTTCAACCGTTCCTCCTCATCAACAGATAATTGACCTGATAACTCCTCACGGTTATTAAATATAATCTGATTAGTCGCCCGCTTCATCCGCTCCCGCAGGTTGCTAGTATTCATATAAGAATCAACAGTCATTATGAAATTAATATCCCTGCCAGTAACTGTTTCCCCGCCCCCAACTTCATAATCAATGCTTAATAATTTAAGACCCAGGCTGTTAGCAAAATCAGATAAAGCCATGAACAAGCAGCCAACCAGTGACTGGTCCTGCTCCCGTGACTCTAGTTCTCGCGGTTTCTCAGAGTAAATCACTCCCTTAGAGGTGCGGCTAGGGCTCTCGCGCTCCCAGAAGTAAAAGTCAGTCCCGTGACTATTAATAATAACCTGGTATATAGCCATTACTAATTACTTATTTCACTATTGAACCTTAAAAAACTTTGCTATAAGGAGTAATGCTTAAAAAAGAGTTAATGATTTATAAGAGTTACAATGAAGGTCCCTAAGAAGATGAAGCGGTACTGTAAGCACTGCAGGAAACATACTGAGCAGACACTGAACCTGACGCACAGAGGTAAGCGCAGCTCTTTAAAAGACGGGCAGCGCAGGCGCGACCGGATAAAAAGGGGTCACGGCGACGGTGGTCACTACAGCCGCAAGCCAATCAAGGACTGGAACCGCAGCTCAAAAGTGAGCAATTACAAGGGAGCAGTACTGGAGTGCAGTGAGTGCCATAAGAAGATGGTGGTCAAGGGCGGTTTCAGGGCAAAAAGGTTTGAGATTAAGAAATAACAACCTTTTTAAGAAGAAGACTTAATTCATAATACTAAAGGCTCCCAAGATAATATTATAAAAAAACTTAATATATAATGGGGGTGTCAAGAGGGGGCTTGCCCCCTTTGGGCGGATGATGAAGTGGATACCCACTGAAGAAATAATGATGAACAGGATGGCTGCTGACGCTTAACTATAATCCTTTGAAGCCTTGATAAGGGCTTTAATATTCTCTGGCTTAGCGTTCATCGGCACCTCGCAAGCGCTTCCAAGAATGAACCCGCCGTTCTTCCCGCACTTGCGCACCAAGGCGCCGGCCTCCTTCAACACTTGTTTAGGCGAGTGGAGCACTAAATGAGAGGGGTGTAACCCGCCTGAGATGCACTTGCGGTTGCCAACCGCTTTCTTAGCCTTAACTAAGTCAGTGTACTCTAACTGCAGGACGTCGATTGAGTCAATGCCCGCCAGTTTATGAATAGTCCTTGTGTAATCACCATCCAGGTGGGCTATCACCGTCGCGCCTGCTTTCTTAGCAGCGTCGCACGTGTCCTCTAGGAATGGCAGGATGAACTTATCAAAGTCCCGTGGCGACATGAAAGTGGGTGAGCCAATCCAGCAGCCAATCTCAGTATGACAACCCTTGCCCATCAGCTTAACTGACCTGACCGCGAACTCCTTGGTAACAGTGTTAACGTACTCCATTAACTCCATTAAGTCATTGGGGTGTTTTTTCAGGTCAATGAAGAAATTATCCAAGCCCCTAAGCATGGCTGTGAAGTCAACCCCTAACGCTGTCCCGCCCGCCTCCACCGGCACCCCCCTGTTATGCCATTTCTTAACAAAACGAGGGTATAACCTCACAGCATCCTTAACCCACTTAGCCAGTGGTTTTAAGAACGCTTTTTTAAGGTTAAAGTACTCCATTGCTCCCCGCTGCATGAAATCCTTAGCTTCTTTCCAGTCCTTTAATAACGGGTCGGGCAGGATTGCAATCCGGCAAGCCTCGTTATTATAACACTGATGGCACCTGATTGGTCTTGGCGAGACTAGGTTAACAATCTCAGGGTTGGCGAACAAGCATATGAGGTCGTAATCATACTCCTTGTACGCTCTCTCAGCGCACATTAAGTGAGTCTTAACGTTCTCCCGGTAATCCCGCGCGGTCTTGCCTGCCAGCATCGCGGAGTGATACCATACCAGGGGCGCCACTGGCACCCGGTCAGGCACTTCCAGGTTAATTGCCGCCCTCATCCTCTCTATAGAGTTCACTCTGAAAACCTCTTGAACACTTTTACGCCTGAGATAGCGTCGGGTGCGTAAGCATCAGCCCCGACTAGTTCAACCCATTCATCATTAATAGCGCAGCCGCCAATCACCACCTTAGCTCTAGCTGACTCCTTCCTGACTAGTTTAATAGTCTTCTTAATGAAGTGCTCAGCAGTCGTAACTGGAATTGAAATCCCAACCAAAAGAGCTTTATGCTTCTTAACGGCTTTAGCAAAGGCTTCTGGTTCAACACAGTGCCCAATGTCAACCACCCTGAACCCATGCGCTTCAAGAAATACCTTGACAACGTTCTTGCCAGTGGCGTGGACCGCTCCCTTAGTAACCCCTAGTACCACCACTGGTCCCTTATTATTCCGCCTTGACTCCTTGTAAGCTACTAGTAAGTCAGGGATGTAAGCCCTGCCAGCCAGGTAATCCTTAATCACTCTTTTCAGCTTGGATGGAATAACAACCTACCCCCCTTGTTATAACTCATTACCCTGCTAACCTCTCCTAGTTCATCAAGTTTTCCATAGAGTTCCTCCAGCGCCTTGGTCTGACGCTTATTATCCAACTTTAAAGTCCCTACTTCAATCACCCTGCCGTCATTCACTAATAAGTAGATGGCGTGTTTTACCCGCCGCTTATAATTAATGATGACCCCAAAATATGACTCGCGCTTACCAAACAGGAAACGAAGCACGCCTCTTAACTCACTGGTCTGCCGGAGGTTACGGATGCCTGAGATGATTATTGACGCAAAACTCTTATTACTAAGCCTTAATAAAGTCCTGATGATACTGAAGCCCTCGCGCAAGCCCAGTTTTAACCGCATCAAGATTGCAAAAAACTACTAATTTAAATAATTAATTGAATAAGCCAGGTAATCACTTAAGGCGTCAAACTCCAGTGAGTGATTACCACTTAACTCGTTAATCACTAAACGGTAACAATCATCATCCTTGCATGTGAGGAATACCAGGCTATTATTCAAGTAGTGCTTAACACCTGTTGTTAAATCAGTGTTAAAGACTTGTGAGAAATCACAGTCATAAAAACCAGTCAGGTTAAAGCCAACGCTGTTAAAGAAGTCAACACTAACACCCGGCAGCTTGGGGTTGCAGAAAACAGTCACGTTGCTTAAATCAATCATGACCTCAGTGGAGTTATAATCAAAATCAAACCAGTCATTAAACAAGCCGTTACCACTGGCGCCGGTGAAACTAACAGTCAAGTTGTCATAGTAATCAGTTCTTGAGTAAAAATCATCATACCCCCTGCTTAATAAATCATCATTATGAGTTTCTAAAGAGATGCCGATAGACTGGTTTAAAAATTCATAATCCCTTAATAAAGGCATTGACAAGACAACCCTAGAAGCATTACTCAAATAAATATTATTAACAGAGAATCGCTTTAAACAATTATCATTACCAATTAAATTGCATTTAATATAATCAACTAATTCTTCCTTGTACTTATCAATATCACTATCATTAATAATGATCAAAAAGTGATTGAACACTTCTTCATCAGGCAGAGAATTGTTAATTAAACTTACCTCTCTAATTAAACCACTAGTTTCTTGTTCACTAAAAACAACTTCTTCATGCAATTGGTTTGCCGAATCAAAAAAATCCATAACTAAGTATGTAATATTAATTTCATCAGTTACTCCTCTACTAATCATGGTTTGTGCAGAGGTAATAATACAACGAATAACTTGACTAGTGTTGCTTATATTATAAAAATCAATTAATTCAATATCATTTTTTCGAAGGAAATCATCCACTTCACTAACTAACGTTTCATTAAAACCATTAGCTGTCAGACAATCATTAACTAATAAGATAAAATTATCTATTATCTTAGGTTTATTAACCTTGTCAATAAAAAATTGAAAATCATCCCATATGCTTTCTTTATCAGAAAAAGTGATCTCATCATATGATTTTATACCCTCATCAAAAAATGGTTCTTGCCCTAAAAATAGATAATAAAAAAACACAGTTACAGTGGTTACCACTACCAAAATCAATACACCCTTAACAACCTTATCAACTCTCATTTTTTCAACCTAATATAGATTCATAACCACAAAGGTCATTGGCTCCTCAAGAACATCAATACACTTCTCAGTTTCAAGCTCTGTATCACAGTATGAATCATAAATGTGTTCAAGTGGCTCCCTATGATACAATTTTAAACCACTACTATCAGAAATTACAAAATCTGAGTACCCATCACTGTTCAAATCACCTGTAGCAATATCTCTTATACCTTGACCATTATAATAAACATCGTACAAGCTAAAAAGGTTATCAGAGGTCTTATTCTGCAAAAATATTCTCACATAACCCCCTCTATCCCTCTCCCCAACTATCAAGTCAAGCTTATCATCATTATTAAAATCAGCTAACTCAATCTTAAATGGTCGGATACCAGTTGATAAAACTGCTCCTTCAACAAAAGAGGCGCCCCCGTCATTCAATAAGATTGAAACTGAATCATCCATACTGTTTGCCACTGCAAGGTCTTTATCACCATCAGAGTCAAAATCCCCTGAAACAACAGAAGATGGACTTTGTCCCACGGTGTATTTATCAGATTTAACCAGTACTCCAGAACCACCATCATTTAATAAGATCTGAAGTTCATTAGTTTCTAAAACTGCTGCTACATCTTTATATTTATCACCATCAAAATCATCAACTGTTATATCTATAATTCTCGAATCTAAAGTGGTAAACTTTCGTCTGCCAAAAAGAAAGCGCCAAGCACAAAGATTGGATGACCGCATGCAGCTTTGTCTAGTCATATAACCAGCACAACCAAAGCCAGTGGGGCCACATTTAGGGTCATTAAAAACAACACCAACGCTTTTGCCCTGAAATCCAATTAAATCCTTATCAAAAAAACAATGTTCATACCCAAGAAATGGTATAGAATAACACTTATAGTCCTTATCCATGTCAGCCATCTTTATATTTTCTAACAAACCATAACTGTAATAAGCACAACAGTAAGATATTTCATCACCTACACCACTATTAAGAAATACTTGAGTACGATATCGACCACCAATCACTAAGTCAATTCCTCCATCTCTATCAAAACGACCAAAAGTCATTGATGAACCTGAACCACTATACTGAAAATTGTAATTATGACCATAACCACTCCACCTCCAAAGACAATTATGATTCTCACAAGCGTACTCTGTATTTCTTGTAGAGCAAGAATCTGCAGTCCCGTGACAGTCACCAGGGGCGCAAAGAGGCACTGCAAAAACGATTGAAATCATATTAAAGAATATTAATATTGAAATAATTAAGAAAATCAATAACCTAGCAATTCGTTTATTTATCTGAACCTTTTTTCTTTTACACCCCTTTAATCTTAAAAAATAAGTTAATAACCCAGCTAAAGCAGTCATTAAAATAATATTGATAACTAATAATGTTAAACCAACAGGTCTTCTCTGAGCAATTAACTCTTCCTGAGTAAATGAATCCTTATACAGTCCTTTCCTAAAAATATCCCTAACAGCGTAGGGTTTTCCTAAGAATATCAGAGATAAGTACTCATAAGAGGCTGAGATTAAATCCTTTTGCAGACCCTCAATCCATGAGTTAGCCTCATAATAACCTGAAATATTAAAAAAGAAACTTTCATCAGTTGTGCAAGGATAAATTGATGTAAAATTATCACCAGTCATCATGCTCTTAGTGAAATTATCAACCTCGACACCATTAAATTTTATGCTTAAAGGAGTTGCTTTCTCAATAGTTAAATCAGGGTCTGGAGAGTCATCTAACGCCACATAATCAATGCTGAACATCCCAGTCATAAAACGGAATCTTATAATTAAATCAGTCAATTCGTCAGGTTTATTAATTGATACAAGAAAGTCATCAGCACCTCCCCCTGGCATATGATGGCCAGCACTAAGAGCTCCTTGCTTAACCCATTTCTCGCCGTCCCATAACTCTACTTGCATCTTAAAATTCTCCCGAGTATTCAGTAATACTGATTTGGTTATTGGATTAGTCATTAAATCATAAAAGAGTGAAACGCTGTCCCCGCCAAAAATACTGAATAAATAATCACCATAGTTAGTCATAACTTGTTGGTTCTTAGCAATAAAATATAACTTAACATCGCTGTAATTGACATCATTAAATTTAACAATAACCCAGTCATCAATTCTTGTTTCATTAAAACTTGGTTCTACGAACTTATTGTCAATATCACTGATTAAATCAAGACAGTTGATATTAGTGGAAACCGAACAATTACTTGGAGAGATTAAGTCATTAATAACTCTCACACGACCATTAATATCAGGTTTAACAAATCCATCAACACCTTTTACTTTAAACATATCAAAACCCTTAAGGTTAGTTACCTCAAGCAATTCTTCAGAAACCCTCACCCTTGCCTCACCATTAACACACTTAAGACTAGGAAGTGAATCATAACTAGTTGACTCAAGAGCTGGTGAAATACTAAAAGGGAAAGCCTCATGCTCTTGAACCCATTCAGTGCCATTCCAAGAATAAACAAATGGGCAAGAAATCACCACATAATCGTCATCACCGCCACCGTCACCACCGCCACCGTCACTACTCCAAGAACAACCATGACTCTCACAATAAGCTTGACAGTCATCCCAATTATTACATGACGGTGGAGAACCAGTACAATAACCATTCCGCCTAGCATTAAAAGTATCACCGCCTTCATTATAAAAGACTACTAAAGAACAACAGCCCCTAAAAGCCGCTATATCATTAAGACCATCACCATTTAAATCAGCAATCTCTATATCAGAAATTGAACTCATCGAAAATTGCTTAATATCATGAAAAAATTCTTCAGGCTCAGTCTCCATACCTATTCTATAAGCACAATCATCATCAGTGGCGCATTCACCTAAACCGCATTCATTAAATACTTGAGGCAAGTACTCCTTAACACAGTTTCCCTGATCACAGACGTAATCATACGGCTGCTCCAAATCCTTATCACATATGTGCTCATCACCATCATCATCAGTGTAAGTTAAAGAGTAAAACCTTGGTTGAGGACAATCATCATCACTTTCACAAACGTTCTTGAAATCACCATCAATACAGAAACCAGTGAAATTATGCACTGGGTCGCTAATCACTGGGGTGGTGTAAGCCTTGATAGTCCAGTAATAATCCCCTGGCAGGCAACAGAAAGGCATTTTATCCAACCGCCAATCAATCCAACTACCACTACCTATCTCCACGTTATCAGGATAGTCAACACAGTTCAACCCCTGAAAAACCCCCTTATCAGAGTAACAAGCAGGCGATCTTAAATCCCTGAAATGCCAGTCACTATCAGTCCTAATATTTGTAGATAAAAGATTAAACTGGCCGACAAACACGTCATGCAAGGATGTTGAGATAAAACTAGGATTATCTAACGCTAAGTTGTCACTAGTGACCCACTCGCCGCCCAGTGACTCGCATGAACGCTGAGTCTCATCAGCTGCCTCAGCAATACCCTGATTACAGTAAAAACCAACCTTATAGTAAGCCTTGTTAGAGTACTCACCAATAAAATCAGCAACAGCGTCGCCATACCCGCTGTCACCCGACCGCAGCCACTCATCACTAGCATCATTACAACAACCATTAAACCTTGAGTAAAGGTAGCCGGCCTGACTGCAACAATCAAGGTCATTATCATAAATCAAGTTAAAATCATCAGTTGGGCTCAGCCAGTAAAAAATATTATTCCCACCACCTAAAAGATCAACGCTTCCATCATCATTAACATCAGCAGCAGAAACACTTGAATAATAACGAAGGGCGATATCATTCTTAATCCAAAAAGAACCATCACCAAGAGAGTTATCATATAACCGGCCATCAGCCCAGATATCAAAGTCGCCGTCAGAGTCAAAATCAACAACCGACATAACAGATACATCAGAACGTAAAATCTCATGCCTAGTCCAGGAACCATCATTCTCAAACCAATCAAAACTGTTTCCAGCATTCAATATATCAAGGTCGCCGTCACCATCCAAGTCAACAGTCTCAAGTTCACTACTCACCCTTACATCATCAACAAGAACAGCCGACCAAGAAGAAGCATCACCATTATTATAATAAACATAAGTCTCCGCATTAAGACTACGCTGACCAGCCACCACGTCAAGGTCGCCGTCAGCATCCATGTCACCAGCTGCCAAGCCATAAACATAATCAAGAGTATTAATATTCTGCCTGGAACCAAAACCACCAGCCCCGTCACCAGCCCACCAACTAACCTCATCAAGACCAGCTGAAGAACTAAGAACATCAAGGCTGCCGTCACCATCCAAGTCAACAGCCAACACTCGACGAGCGCTAGTAAAAGAACCATCAACCAAGTGCTTAGTCCAAGAACCATCATTCTCAAACCAGGCAACCCCCTCACCACCAGCCAAGACATCAAGGTCGCCGTCAGCATCCAAGTCAACAGCAACAACACTATTAACTCCCCCACTAAGATACCCTAATAATTGCTCTTCACCAAAACCCCCATCATCATAACCAAGCCACCAAGAAATCTTACCACTATCACCAGCTCCTGCTAAGATATCATTAAAACCGTCGCCATTTAAGTCAGCAGCAGATACGGCATGAACATTATTAAAAGAGGATTCAAGCCTAAATTCGTCGCTGAAACCAGAATAACAATACTTATCACTAAAATACCCATTCATTAAGTGTACGTCCCTCACATCAGCGTTAGGGTCAGTGCTAAAACGAAAAGAAGCATCCCTTTTAACACAATAATAATCCCCGTGTCTATCATCCTCGCCAACCGGGTAGTACTCAATTACTTGTTTAGCATGATTATCATTATTACAGTAGCTTAACTCGCCGTTATGACATATCTTGTCCCTATCACCTCTCTGTACAATAGTAGTAAAACCAAAATCTAATACCTCAATATCACGAGCTATGAAATTACTCGTGAACTGGGGGTCCAAGTTGCTGCAGCAAGCCCATTCATCCTCATGAAGCCCGGCGCCATAAGTAGTCTCATAAACCCACTCGTTATTACACACGCAAGGGTCATATTCTCGGTCGCCTTGAATAAATAACCTCTTAACGCCATTAGACGTGGCAGCAAAGAGGTTCGTCTCAGCGTTTAAATTAACACTTATAACATCCCTGGTAACCGCGTCATCAACTATTCCACTATTCCAATAACTGCCGTCGTTCTCAAACCAAAAAACCCCGTCTCCACCACCAGCCAAGACATCAAGGTCGCCGTCAGAGTCAAAATCAACTGTTGAAACACTCATCGCAGTGAAAGAATTAATATCGTGCCTGGTCCAGGAACCGTCATTCTCAAGCCATAAAACACTTTCACCACCAGCCAGGATATCAAGGTCGCCGTCAGCATCCAAGTCAACAATTGATAAGTCAAGAGCTTCACGATGGTCATCAATAACACTTCTTGTCCAAGAAGAACCCTCATTATAAAATATTACAATGTCATCTCTTGAAGGCGTGCCAGCCACCACGTCAAGGTCGCCGTCACCATCCATGTCACCAGCTGCCAAGCCCCAAGCAGTAGTAACAGAGCCAATGCTCTGCCTGGAACCAAAACCACCAGCCCCGTCACCAGCCCACCAACTAACCTCATCAAGACCAGCTGAAGAACTAAGAACATCAAGGCTGCCGTCACCATCCAAGTCAACAGCCAA
>WJKC01000053.1 GCA_014729335.1 archaeon
AAAATAATTCGCTTCCTTTGAATAAATATTAATTCTTTTCAATATTGAAAATAATTAGACTTAAAGCAGTATTAATAAATACAGTAATAATTATCTTTTTTTTAATGAGTGATGTTGAAGTTAAGGAAGTTGATTGGCACTCATTAACTGTTGATGAGGTTTTTTCTAAATTAGATACAAGTAAGAAGGGCTTGTCTAGCAAGGAGGCTGAGAAGCGTTTAGACAAGTATGGTTTAAACGAGATTGTTGAGGAGGGGGGTTTATCACCACTTAAAATATTCTTATACCAATTTAAGAACGTGATGACTTTAATATTGTCAATTGCTATTATTATATCCTTCTTAATTAATGAATTAATTGACGCCGCGGTTATACTAGTGATATTAGTTATTAATGTTTTTTTAGGTTTTTTCCAGGAGTACAAGGCTGAGAAGGCAATGGAGGCTTTAAAATCACTGGCTTCACCTAAAGCTATTGTTTTAAGAGTTGGTGAGGAGAAGGTGATTAAGAGCCGGCAACTGGTTCCAGGGGATGTTGTTGTTCTTGAAGTGGGTGATATTGTGCCTGCCAATACCCGGTTGTTTGAAACGGTTAACTTCAAGGTTGACCAGGCACACTTGACCGGCGAGTCAGTCCCTGTTTTGAAGGATACTGATAAGTTACCGAGCGACACTCACGTAACTGATCGTTCTAACATGGCATTCATGGGCTCAACTGTTACTTATGGCAGGGCTCGTGGAATTGTGACCCAGACTGGTATGAAGACCGAGGTCGGGGCGATTGCTAGAACGGTTGCTTCTGAGGAGAGGGAGGTCGCGCCTCTTCGTGAAGAGGTTGATAAGCTGGGCAAGGGCCTTGCTGTTTTTGCGTTGATAGCGGTTGTTTTAGTTTTTATTATTGGTTTATTAACCGGGCTTGAATTTTTTGAAATATTCTTAACATCTGTCAGCCTGGCAGTGTCAGCTGTTCCTGAGGGTTTGCCAGCGGTTATTACTGTCACTCTTGCTCTTGGTATGAGGAAGATGGCTTCTAAGAAGGCGATTGTTAGAAAACTATCAGCTGTTCAATCGCTTGGCAGTGTTACAACCATTTGTTCTGATAAAACCGGTACTTTAACAAAGAATGAGATGACTGTTACCAAGTTATTTGACGGCGTTAACGAGTACAAGATTACTGGTGCTGGTTACAAGCCAGAAGGTGACTTCCTTAAAAATGATGAGAAGATTAATCCATTAAAAAACAAGCAATTGAAGAAGATTTTGATTACTGGGGCTTTATGTAATAATGCTTACTTTGGCAAGGACGAGGGTCAATACCAAGTGGTGGGGGACCCGACTGAGGGCTGCCTTTTAGTTGCGGCTGCCAAGGCTAACCTTTGGTATGAGGACCTTAAGAGTGAGAGGAAAGAGGTTGCTGAGATTAGTTTCACATCAGAGCGCCGGAGGATGAGCGTTGTGTACTCTTCAAAAGAGGGGCGTTTTGTTCACTCAAAAGGCGCGCCCGACGCTATTCTTAAGCTCTGCAACCGCGTTCAGAAAGGGGATGGTGTTGGCAAGTTAACCAGCAAGAAGAAGAAGGAGTTAATAAAAAAGACTGAGTCAATGGCTTCTAACGGCTTAAGGGTTCTGGCAGTAGCTTATAAGAAGTTTAATTCTAAGAGTACTAATGAGAAAAAAGTTGAGTCCGACCTTGTGTTTTTAGGACTTGTTGGTATGATTGACCCGCCCAGGGAGGAGGTTGGGGACGCGATTAAGTTAGCTCAGAAAGCAGGCATCCGGGTTGTGGTTATCACAGGCGACCATGAGTTAACTGCTAAGGCGGTCGCGTCTGATATTGGCTTGATGACTGAGAAGAGTGTTTCTTTTTCCGGGGGTGATATTGAGAAGATGTCTGACAAGGAGTTCAGCAAGGCAGCTGCTAATGCAGCTATCTTTTCAAGAGTATCACCCCAGCATAAGGTTAGGATTGTTGAAGAGCTGAAGAAACAGGGTGAGATAATTGCGGTGACTGGTGACGGGGTTAATGACGCTCCTGCTCTTAAAAAAGCCCACGTGGGGGTGGCAATGGGCATTAAGGGAACTGATGTTAGTAAGGGTGCGGCTGAGATGATACTTGCTGATGATAATTTTGCAACAATAGTGACAGCTGTTGAGGAGGGCAGAGGGATTTTTGACAACATTAAGAAGTTTGTTAAGTTCTTGTTATCAGCTAATGCTGACACAATCACTGAGGTTTTAACCGCTATTTTGATGGGGCTGCCTCTTCCTTTCCTGCCGGTTCATATTTTATGGATGAACCTGGTTACTGACGGGTTCCCGGCACTTGCTTTAAGTGTTGACCCTAAGGACAAGGACGTTATGGAGCGGAAGCCGAGGGACCCTAATAAGAGTCTTTTAAGCGAGGTTGGTCTTTTTGCACTAGCCGCAGGGGTTATTGATGCTATTGCTTCAATCATTCTTTACTTAGTTGCTCTTAGTTACGAAGGCTACTTTGTTAACCCCGCCCCTTACGCTCTTAGCAAGGCTCGGACAATGGCTATCTCGTCAGCAATTATTTATGAGTTATTCTTTGTGTTCAACTGCCGGGATGATGATAAATCTGTCTGGGAGCGGGGTTTTAAGGAGAACTTTCTGTCTAACAAGAAGCTTACAATAGCGGTTGTTATTTCATTAACCCTGCAGTTAATGGTTATCTACCTGCCTTTTTTACAGGCGATTTTTAAGACAACCTCTTTAACTTTTATTGAGCTTGGAATGGTTTTTCTTTTCGCGTCAACCGGTTTATTAATACTGCCCCGGTGGTTTCATAAAGAGTTAAGGTTTAAGCGCAAAGAGTAATTTTAATAAAACATCTTTATGTTAGAGTTAATTAATGAATGTTAAGCCAGTGATATTGTTAACTATTCCATTAATGCTTGTGGTATTAGTTTTTGGTTTTTTTAGCAGCACTAAGAATCCAAGAGCGTTAATTGATAACGCCCAGTTAAAACTTGATGCTCAAGAAAACCTTTTAACTGATTCATTGGTTGTTATGGATTTATCTATTATGGACTCTGTTATGCGCTATGTTTCTAACATGACCACTGCGATAAGGGGCGGCGAGGTTTATACTAAGATAACAACCCAGACCCCCTTTTCTGATTATGTTTCAACTGATGAGCAGTTCATGCTTGAGCAGGGAAATTTTTCATGCACTGACTCACTGGTCAGACCTGTTTGTGTCAGGGTGCCTGAGCCCGAGGAGAACTTTAATGAATTATTAGATGATGCTGATTATAAGAATATAGAGTACCTTGGCACTAAGACTGTTAATCAGACTACTTGTGATGCAATCTTCGCTGATGTTAATGCCTCGGTAATAGATGATTTAGGTGCTGGCGCGTTAACCGAGGATGTTGAAGGTAATTTCTCAGAGATAAAAGAGGTGTTTCTTTACTCCTGCCTTGACCCTAGTACTGGCATCTCATTAGAGTCAGTGTGGGGGATTATGGGCGAAACTAGTTTTGGCAGCCTCATCGTGGACATTGGGGTTAATATAACTAAGACTGTTAACTCTTTTTCAAACGAAGTGCCTGAGTCATTATTCATTCTTCCTTATGAAGTGGTCAGCCAGGATGAGTATGAGGTGCTGGTTAATCAAACTGAGTTGCTGGCAGAGTCACAAAACACCCTTTAATGCATTAGTGGTCTTGTAATAATAAAGTATTTAATTAAGGCGCGTAAATATCTCTTTAATGGCTGAGATTGATTTTGACGAGTTGTTAATGAAGATTGTTAAGGCTTCAGGCTTGGATAAAGAAGCGGTTATTGCCCGGATTAATGCCAAGGTTAATGAGTTATCAGGCTTGGTCAGCAAGCGAGGAGCTGCTCATATTATTGCTAATAGTTTTGGCATCCAGCTGCACGAGTCAAAGAAAGGCAAGTTGTTAGCTTTAAAAGACTTGGTCAGCGGCTTGAATAATATTAGTGTGAGCGGCGTTGTCACAAGGGTTTTCCCTATTAACGAGTTTGAACGAAAGAACGGGCGTAAAGGCAAGGTTGCCAGCGTTATTATTAATGACGGTACAGCTGAGTCCCGGTTGGTTTTCTGGAATGACTTAACAGAGGTTATTAGCACTAAGAGGCTTAATGAAGGCGACTTTGTGAAGGCTTATCATGTCAGGAGCAAGAAGGGCAGGTATGGTATGGAGCTGCATTTAAGTTCACGTTCAAGGCTTCAATTAAACCCTGAGGGTGAGAAGCCGCCCAAGGTTAAGTCTGTTAACTCGCCCGGAGCCTCTCCTGAACGATTCCTTATCTGTGACTTACAAGCAGGTCTTAATGCTGAGGTCAGGGGGTGCCTTGTTAACTTATACGAGCGGAGCCCTTTCTATGACGTCTGCCCTAAGTGCAATAAGAGCTTGAAGGATGGCGAGTGCGTTGAGCACGGGGAGGTGGAGCCTGCCAAGGCACTGATTGTCAGCGCAGTTTTTGATGACGGCACCGGTTCAATAAGGGCTGTTTTCTTCAAGAACCAGGCAGAGGCGCTGCTTGGCTGCAGCACAGAGCACGCGGTTAAGCTAGCTGATAAAGAGGGCAAGGAGGAAGCGGTTATAATGGAGAAGAAGAGCTTGTTAGGCGACGAGTACGTTATTTCAGGCAAGGTTAATCATAATGATTACAGCGACACGCTTGAATTAATGGTTAACTCGGTTGTGAGGGCTGACCCTGTTAAAGAGGCTAACCGATTACTTAATTAGAATCATTGTTTTCAAATAAATAATTAGTTTTAAATAAAGAGTTTTTAGCAAGAATCATGAGGGGGTTATGGTATCTTTTAACAGAGGGGTTCCAACTTCCTTTTAAGGTTGTAGAGCGCTCTGCTAATACCATTTTTCATAGGGGGGAGGCTGGTTATGGGTCTTACATTAACTTTGGCAGCCATTTCAGATTAGATAAAAGGAAGAAATTCCTGAAATTGCCTAAACGAGAAGCCGATGTCAGGGCTGTTAATTTCATGGACCCTGTTGAAAGCTTGGATGATTTCCTGCCAGTTGTTTATGTTGAGAAGGAAGGGATTACAAAAACCAATTTTTGTGCTAATGACACACTGTTATGTTTTGCTGACGGCAAGTTCTTAATCCCTTCTGGATTAAAGAATGAATTATTAAATGACGGTTTTGAAATAAGTAATAACTTAGACGCTGCTGTTTTTGGCGCATTTGTTCAAAAAGGCGTCCTTGACGGCTCAACCCTTTTTAACTCAGTGGTTGAAGCAATAAAAGAAATTCCTTCAATTGCAAGCGGCTTTGTTATTAGGAACGATGAAACGGTTTTTTATAAAGACCCCTTTAACCTAACCAACCTTGTTCTTTACCTTTATGGCACTGAGAAAAATGACTTCAACATTATTAGCGCGGCTTCAGAACCGCAGGCTTTTGGAGAGTTTGACCCTTTTTACTGGGAGAAGATGATGAAGGACCGTCCTTTTAGCAACGGCTACAGAGACTTATTTGCAGGGGAAGTGATAGGC
>WJKC01000054.1 GCA_014729335.1 archaeon
CCTTAACACTCTCCCGCTGCATCAATGACAAAGCCTTGGCAACGCTAACCCCGGTGTTAATCATAACAGGGTTCCGGCTCATCACTTCAGAAACATTCATTAAAAAGATTCTAGTAAATAGTCATTTATTAACTTTAATACCTGACGCCCAGTGAGAACATATCATTACTAACCGTCTTCTTCATATAAAGCTCTAAGTAATCCTTAAAAGCCCTTGCCTGGTCATTATCACCCATCACCCTCTTACAAAGATCTTTCAAGTCAGCCTTTTTAAGAAAATTCTTAAAAAGTTTATACCAGCCTCTCTTAAGGTCCATATCAACCCCCCTGTGAGGATAAGTCACCACGTCAAAAGGTATTGAAAAGGGAATGCAGTTATAACTTGGAGCCTTCTTTATCCACCCCAGGTTATTAGCAACCCTGCTGTCACCATCCTGGTAAAAAACTATCATGCCAAGGTCTTCTGCAAAATTAATTGGTTTAGGATAATCCGAGCCCCCAGGAGAAGATTCTAAAAGGGGCTTTAAGATTTCAATATAAGTCTCAGGCTTCTGGGAGAAAGCCTTTAATACTGGTTCCATAAAATCATTTTGTTTTTTAAAAAAATCAATAACCCTGTCTAAAAAATTATTAGGATTTATCTTTTTAAAGATTGTATTCAAGTAATTATAACCCTTATTATACTTTGATATGTAGAAATAATTCTTCTGGTCCTCGTATAAACCAACCAGCATCAAGTCATCCTTCTCCAGGTTCCAAGCGCCTAATGAATCTTCATCAAGATTTCTGGAAATATTTTTTTAAAAATAAGTGATTTTCATAACCGCTTCACCATGTAATCATTTCTTAACACGTAGTCGTGATTTTTATAATAACCTCTGACCCCTGCACCGCTCAGAACTCTTAATTTATCATAACCCTTTGATTTCGCTGTCTCCTCAGCCTCTCTTAATAGTTTAGAACCATAACCTTTATGCTGCCATGAAACACTTTTAGCCCCCACAGGGGTCGTGTTGCCGTAAACGTGCAGTTCTCTCAGGAAAGCTTCACTAGAAAGTCTTAGACGCGCAAAACCAATTAGTGAAGCAGTATTAAAGTCCTCGTAGCTGATAAAGAACTCCCTGCCGCCACTAGCCTTGTACTCAATAATACTTAATGATGCTTCACTGGCTTCCCGTTTGCGCCCGGTCTCGCGGCAGCGGATGCAGTTGCACTTAACACTCATCTGCTTCCAAGCCAGCTGGCGCAAGTTACTCTTACGCGGACCAGCGCTCACAAGCGTTGTAGGGATGTCGCGCATCACCCGCTTAACCCTGACCCATGGAGGCGTTTGTTCAAGCCCCTTAGCAATCATCTTAGCTGCCTGTTCATCACTTAAGGGCTGGTAATCACCTCTCTGCCAGTCTTCATATAACTCCGTGCCCTCCATTACCAGACAAGGGTAAATCTTCAAGCCGTCAGGCATGAAACCCTGGTCCGAGAAAACTTTCTTGAACATCTTAACATCGCGTTTAAAGCTACTGCCTGGCAGCCCGGGCATCAAGTGAAGGTCCACTTTAAAGCCGGCGTTTTTCAACCTCTTAATAGCGTCCTTAGTGCACTTAACACCATGACCCCTGTTAACTTTTCTCAAAACATCATCATAAACGCTCTGGCAACCCAGCTCGCACCGGGTGCCGCCGTAATAAACCATCCTAGCTATATGCTCTTCAGAGCAGGTATCAGGTCTTGTCTCAAATGTCAAGGCAACGCATCTATGCACTGCTGACTCATTCTCCTTTTTAAGTTTATCCAGGTTATTAGTATTAGATTTATTAAGCGCTTGGTAAGCGCCCTTCATGAACTCCTCCTGGTAACTCACTGGCGTGCTGAGGAAAGTGCCGCCCATCACTATTAATTCAATCTTGGTTGAGTCATGACCAGTTGCCTCGTACTGTTCTAATCTATCCCTCACCTGTTTATAGGGACCGTAATCATTATTAGCTGCTCTCATTGCTGCCGGCTCGTTGCCAGTGTATGACTGGGGCGCGCCCTCACCCCTAGGACAATAAGTACACTCCCCGGGACAGTTGTGGGGCTTGCACATTAATGCTACAACGCTAACACCGCTGAGCGAGCGGGTCGGCTTCTTTCTTAATAATCTGCGGGAGGTTTTTTTCTTAACATGCTTCAATACTTCCGAGTACTTAATGTCCTTGCACGCATCCTTTAAACCCTTCCTTGTCTTAATCAAACCCTTATCAACTCTCTCAGCTATTTCTTCCGGCTTCATAAAAAAATAGAAGTAAGAACAGGCTTTTTAAAGCTTGTTATCTTATTTAAGATTCATGGATGAGGATTCAATAGATTACTATTATGAAATGCCTCAAGAAAAAGTATTGGAAGAGGACGCTCCTTTATGGAGGCGGTTCATCGCCTTCTTCATTGACCTGATTGTTTTCAACTTCCTCTTATACACTCCCTTCATACAAGTATTCCAATTAACCAGCGGTATTAGAGGAGGGTTGCTGACAATGGATTACTTACTAATCAACCCAGCGTTAATGGACATGTTGTTGGGAGTGATTGCTGCATCCACTGTTATCTTCTGTTTCTACCTGGCGTTAAGCGAATACGTGCTTGGCAATACTATTGGCAAGCAGGTGATGGGTTTATGGGTTAAAGGCGAGCCTGGCTTATGGGGTTTTGTCACCCGCAACTTGTTGAAGAGCACTTTCATTCTATTACTACCCTTTGACTTAATCGGCTTAATCACCAAGCGGCAGCGGTTCATTGACCAGGCATTAGGGGTTAAGGTTTTATACGAGGAGCGGATAAAATTAATTGAGGGATTCAATACATGAACTGGTTTAAAATTTTAAGCGTATTCATCGTGTTACTAGGCTTTGCTTTAAGCCTCGGCTTCCTGTTAGGCGTGGTTTTCCAAGTGCCTTACGGCAACATAGCAGTGGTTAAGGTTTACGGCGAGATAACAACTGGCAGTCAGTTATTATCAAACGCTGTTGACGCCCAAGCAGTGGTTGACCAGCTAAGAGAGGTTAATGCCAACCCGTTAATTGAAGCAGTGATAATTGATATTAACAGCGGCGGGGGGTCAAGTGTTGCGAGCTCTGAGATTGTTGACGCTGTTAAGAAACTTAACAAGCCGTCAGTCGCTCTTATCAGGGAAGTTGGCGCCAGCGGTGCTTACTGGGTGGCGAGCGCTGCTGACTACATCATTGCTCATAACCTCAGCCTCATCGGCAGCCTCGGGGTTAACATGCAGTACCTTGAGTACTCAGGCTTGCTTGAACGATTCAACGTCTCATACGTTAACCTCACTTACCCCCGGCACAAGGACATACTATCACAGTACCGTCCGCTCACTGAATTGGAGCGTGACTGGGTTAATGAGTGGCTAGAGGAAGCCTACAACTACTTGGTCAGCGACGTTGCCTCTAACCTTAACCTGACTAAGGAAGAGTTAATGCCTTATGCTAACGGTTCAGTGTTCCTTGGCTCACAATCAGTTAGTTATGGACTAATAGATGAGACCGGGGGCTGGGATAAAGCCCTTAACAAGACAATGGAGCTGGCTAACATCACAGAGCCAATGACCATCACTTACAGGGAAGAACACAACCTATTAGAATTAATAAACGGTTTAACAGGCGGGAAAGACATCAGCATCAAGACTTAATTATAAAACATTTTTATTCTTAAGAATCTCTCTAACTTGAGAATACCAGGTTGTCTCCAAATAAGTTTTAAACCCCTCATCACCAAAGGACTCAATTAAAGAATTAATCAACTCTTTATCAATGATCTCTTTTAAAGCTTTCTTTAAATCATCTTTATCAACATCTCTAGAAACAAAACATATAACTAAACTACCACCTACAGCTCCAGCAAGCATAACATCTTGAAAATCAAGAGTTACCACTTCCCTTCTTTGAGATCCAATCTCAGCACCTAAACTTGATACTGCTTTAACTAAACCAGAAATTAACTTATCCTTAAACTCACTTCCCTGCTTAAATCCCTTCTTAGTTAACTCTAAAACAACACGTGGTTCTCCTTTAAAACTAATAATTAAAGTTACTTTTTTCTCAGCAAAGAGCGCCATATTACAAATCAATCCTCTTTTTATTTAAAAATTTACTTAATCCGCCTAGTTTCTTAATCTCCCGCTCCTGAGCACCCCAGTCTATCATCTTTTTAAGACCACACGGGAAATCAGACCCAAACACCAAACTATCCTCGCCGCCATTAACAATCCAATAATCAATGTTTTCTAAAGGATTTATTGACGTGTCAGCATAGAAACCATAATCCTTTACTTTTTTAATTAAATCCTTAGACTTGTAACAACCATGACCTAGTATTAACTGAATATCCTTCTCATTAACTAATTCATAAAGAGGTTCCAATACTTCAAAACCCGGCGGTGTATGAACTATAATCCCTCTTACGCCAATATCACTAATCCTGTTTATTAGATTATTTATTTCATCTTCACCATAATAAAATAATTTTACTAACTTAATTCCCTCTTCATTCATCCTAGATACTACATCATCTAAATCCGCTATTTTAGGTCTTAGCAATACTGCAGGCTCTCCGCCTAATTCCCTAACAATATTAAGCCCTTGCTTATTAATATCAAAAAAATGGTAAACTTTTGGATTAATAACCTCTTCCTCACCATAAAGCGAGCCTGCACTTATGATGCCGAGAAATGAACTAATATTGTTTTTCTCTAAAGAGAGTCTTAGTTCATCCTTAAC
>WJKC01000055.1 GCA_014729335.1 archaeon
GTTCAATGATATTCTTGTAAGTTAGTGAACGTATTAAGGAAGGGGTTAGCCTAAGGGGGAACGTAGTTGCCCCTGGATTCAAATGATATTTTTATGAGCAGCTGCCTGACTGAAAAACGCCATTGCAGCAGGAATGAGTGCCGTTAGTAAAGGTGTCACCGCTCTCGCAGCAAGGACCGCTGCCAGTTGTGGCATTCAACCCGTGATTAACGTACTTAAGCAATTCACCTGAGACGCTGGTCACCAAGTCCAGGTCGCCTGAACCGTCAACATCACCAACGTCAAGCGAGTAAGCAGCACTGACCGTTGGGTAACCATTAGCATAGGTAACGGTGAAACTGCCTGAGCCGTCATTAATCCACTTGTAAAGCTTGCCCTCATCATCAGCTGTTACCAAGTCAAGGTCAGCGTCGCTGTCAAGGTCGCCAAGACTCAATTCTCTCACGTAATCATTACCAGTGGTGCCCAGGCTGGCAGGCGACCCGAAACCGCCGGTGCCGTTATTAAACCACGCTTCAAGAGGGCCGGAGGTGCTGAAGTAGTCATGAATAATATCCAAGTCATCATCACCATCAATATCACCCAGTGATAAAGTGTTAAATATTGAAGCGCTTGCCTGCCCAAGGTCAACCCCGCTGAAACCACCGGTGCCGTTATTAACCCATTTATAAACATGGCCTGGAGTGCAGTCATCAACAGTTACAAGGTCAATGGCGGTGTCATTATCAAGGTCGCCAACAGCTAGCTGCTTAATAGCACCACAAGCAGACCCAAGGTCAATAGATGATGAGTAATTACCCAGGCCGTCATAATTAAATAACGTGTAAACATGACCATCAGGGCAGCCAGCAGCAATATCCAATGTATTATTACCATCAAGGTCAGCTAGGGCAACGTGACAACCACCAACAGGGGCGATACTAGAGTTATCAAAAACCCCTGAGCCGTCATTAATCCACTTATACAAGTAGCCGCCGTCATCACCAGTGACAAAGTCAAGGTCGCCGTCACCGTTAATATCTCCTAAGTACAAGCTCTTAACCCAGCTATTAGCCCTGCCAACCTCGGAGCGGGTGAAGCTGCCTGAGCCGTCATTAACGTATTTATGCACTGGGTAAGCCACTCCAGGGTTAGTGTACTCGCCAGCGATTATATCCAAGTCATCATCACCATCAATATCACCTAAACGCAAGTCCTGGAAAAGAACACTGTCAGTGAACAAGCTAACACTATCAAACAAGACATCATTCTCCATCCACGAGTAATCAATCTCGCACACGCCCCTGCCAGTCCCGTAATCAATATGGTCCCCATGCCAGTCCTCAATGTACTCAGCGTCCCTGCTAGAGATTAAACTGCCGTAACTGCAGAAGTGAGTGGCGTTATAGAAATTATCCAGCAAGTAGTCGTCGCCGCAGCAGGCATCATTATTACCAGTTAATGACTCATCAGCGTAGATAAGGATTGAGTCAAAGAAAGGCTCAGGGTCATCTAATGGGTCGCCTGTCTGCCAGTCATCCTGCACTAACTCAATAGTGAACTGCCCTGAGTAATCAGCACCGGAGTAAGTGAAAACGCAGTCAGGGTCGTCATTTAAATGCCACTCCTCAGCCCACGCGTTAGTGAACTCTGAGCCAGAGTCCCTGCCAAAAGTACAAGTAGTGCAGTCAACCGGCCGGCACTCATTAATAACCTCGCCGGTTAAGCCGCAGCCCTTCCTAATCCTAATGTAAGGCAGCGGCT
Organism: archaeon; assembly: GCA_014729335.1. Lineage (GTDB taxonomy): Archaea > Nanobdellota > Nanobdellia > WJKC01 > WJKC01 > WJKC01. Next base: position 1,744 of record WJKC01000055.1, read on the forward strand.
GGTCAAAGTTATTATAAGAACCGTCATGCCATGAGGAGTTAACACGCCATGTGTCGCCGTTAAGTATCTCGCTGCTGAAGCAGTCATAAGCGGCGCTGGTCCCCGAGCCGTCAAACCATATTGAACCAGGGTGGGGCGAGCCGTCAGACGAGTCGTAAGAACCAGTATTATTAAAAGCCCAAGTGCCCGCGTCAGTGTCAAAGTAATCCTCAAAAACGTAGTCGCCGCCCATCCAGGTGAACCACTCACTCTCGCACCATGACCTCTTAGTGTCATCAACATCGTACTCTAATTGACCGTCAAAACAGAACGTCCCGTTAAGAACAGTGTCATTATAGAAGTCATCACTAACAGCGTCGTCGCCGCAGCAAGGACCATTAACCCCGCCGCTTACTCCAAGGTTCTTATACCAGGCAAGGTATTCAGGGTCCTGGTTCTTAGCTATAACAACATCTTTAAGGTTATCACCGTCAACGTCAACAGCGAACACTCGTTGAGCCTCGTTTAAGTTGTCAATAACGTGCTTGGTCCATGACGAGCCGTCGCCGTTATTCTCAAACCATTCAAAGTCGCCGTAACCGCCGGCAGCTATTACGTCCACGTCGCCGTCACCATCCAAGTCAGTGACGAATAAGTCATTATATATTGTGTCAGTTATTAAGTGCTTGGTAAAAGAGGTTCCTAAGCCGTTATTAGCAAACCAGGCTGTCTCAGCGTAAGAACCACCCTCTTCAACAACAAAGTCAAGGTCGCCGTCACCGTCAACATCAGCCACTGAAACATCATCTTCAGTAAAAGTCCCGTTATAAAAAACCGTGATGTTAGTGCTGGTCCAGTTAGTGCCAAAACCGTCATTATTGCTTAAAAAGGAAGTGCTGTTATCATTGAACATGTATATAATATCCATAGTATCATCACCATTAAAATCACCAGTAAAGACTTGATCAACATACGCGTTTAAATCACTGATAAATTGCTCTGAAAAACTGCCTGAGCCGTCATTCATCCACCAAGACAGGCTTTCATAACTATGAGCCATGACAAAGTCAGTGTAAGAGTCGCTGTTAATATCAGCTGCTGATAAGTCCAAAACGCCGGCTGAGTCATAGATATTAGTCTCAGTGAAACTGCCTGAGCCGTCATTCTCAAAATAAGATATTATTGCCTCACTGCCATGAGAGTAGCCTAACAGTATGTCCTGGTCGTCATCCCGGTTAAAATCAGAAATAATGATGTTATGAACAATGGATGAATCAACCCCTCCTATAATGTTATGCTTAGTCCATGAGGAAGCGTCATTAACATTCTCCCACCATGACAGGTTAAGAGGGGTTCCATCCCAGTAAAGAACCAGCAGGTCCTTGTCACCGTCGCTGTCAAGGTCAGCCATGTTAATAACCCTCGAATTGCCTGTTAATGAACCAATACTGTTCTGCGAGCCAAAACCAGCGCCTGAATAACTAAACCATGCCTCGCCAGCGTACTCGCAGAAGTCCTTGCTCAAGTCCTCGTCAGTGCCAATTACACCCTCATAACACAGGTGGGTTGAGTTGTAAAAGTCATCCCAGTAACCATCCCACACGTAGTCGTCGCCGCAGCAAGGTTCATTAATACCCTGATTAGAGCCCTCAAACCAGGAGTAACCACCAGCCTCGCAAACACTCTGGTTATAATCCCTATTCATTGTCAGGGCGCCCTCAATGCATAAGTGGCTGTTATTATTAAAAACATCATTAACTCCGTCATCGCCGCAGCAGGAACCGCCAGCCCCATTAATGCCGAGACTTTTTAAGACACTAAAGGAGTTATCACCAAAGTTAACCGTGATAATATCAAGGTCGCCTTTACTATCAAAGTCGCCTAGAGCAACTCCATGAGGAGAAAACCCTGACTCAAAAAGGTACTCAACAGGGGTGTTAAAAGTACCATCACCATTATTAAAAGAAACCGTCAATGAATTATCAGCAGTGTTAGTGTTAACAACGTCAAGGTCGCCGTCACCATCCAAGTCGTCTAAAACAACAGCGTAAGGAAAACCACTAACCGCGTATACAACATCGCTTGAAAAAGTGCCGTCACCATTACCTAAACTAACACTCAAGGTATCATCTCCTAAATTAGTGTTAATAACGTCAAGGTCGCCGTCACCATTAACATCAGTTAAAGCAATATCATGAGGGCTGGAGCCTACAGGGTAAAATGAAACAACGTTAAAAACGCCTGCGCCATCATTAAGGCTAACATTAAAAGAAGCTGTATTCTGATTAGTGTTTACTGCGTCAAGGTCGCCGTCACCATCCAAGTCGCCAAGAGCTATTCCACGAGCATAATCCCCAACAGGGTACTCAGTGTCAGCGCCAAAAGTACCATCACCATTACCAAGAGAAACACTAAAAGAATCACTGTCATAATTAGTGTTAACAACGTCAAGGTCGCCGTCACCATCCAAGTCGCCAACATCAATCCCGCTGGGACTAGCACCAACAGAGTAATTAAAAGGCGTGGCAAAGGACGCGTTATTAGTAAGCCAGTCATAACCATAAAAACGGCATAAGTCCCGGTTATCATCCAAGCCCTCAGTTAAATAGACGCCCTCGTAGCAAAGATTAGTTGAATCGCCAAGAGTATTATTATAGAAGTGGTCATATAAGTCGTCGCCGCAGCAATTAGGGTTGTTAGGCCCGCCAAAAACCACGTTGTCAATGTAATTCTCACCATAACCGCCGCGGGATTTGAAACTAAAATAAGAGGCGTTACCCTCACCAATCGCTTGGTAGTCAGATAATACCTTAACCCCGTTCAAGTAAAAAGACAACCCTGAGTCAACATCAGCGACCACGCTGAAATCATACCAGGTGTCATCACTGATAGTACCAGACGAGGTGAAGTAATAATCATCAGTGCCATCATAATAAGCTAAATCATTAAAGATAATCCTGATACGCCATAAAAGACCTCCAGAGCTGTTATAAACCTCCAGCGGTCTGCCGTACTCATAATCAATCAGGTAAGTGTAATTCAGGACAAAACGACTAGGCTCATAAGGCAGGTAGTAATAAGCAGCGCCCCCGTCCTCAAGCTCCAACACCTTGGTGCGGCCGGAGTGAGAGTTGATAACTGACGCGCCCGTTGCAAGACCAGTCCAGTCACTGGGCAATGAACCGTCAGGAGTGTCAGTGAATGACTCACTAATAAGGAAAGAATTATCAGTTATGGAGCTGTTAATCCATTCGTAATCATATTGCTCGCAGAGAGCCTGATTATTATCCAGCCCCTGATTAATAAACGAGCCGTCCTGGCAGAAGTAAGTCGTGGTGCTGATTGAACCATTATAGAAGTCATCACTAACAGCGTCGTCGCCGCAGCAAGGACCGCTGTCACCAATAAGTGACGGGTTATCCCACCATTTAACAATGCTATCCGGGTCGCCGTCACCACTAACAGCTGCTGCAAAGTCAAGGTCGCCGTCGCCATTAATATCCTCAAGGAATAAGTCAGAGTCACTTATAACCTCGTCATTAACCCTGTGAATACTCCATGAAGAGCCAGAACCACTATTCTCATACCAGTAAATATCATAACTATCACTAACCGCCACATCCATGTCACCATCAAAGTCAATATCCCTTACAAATACTTCCTGAGCAAAACGATGAGAACTATTAATAAAACGAGGTGAGAAACAGCCAAGCCCGTCAATATTTTCAAACCATGTAACATTATGCTCATTATCAGAGGTTGCCACAAAATCAAGGTCAGAGTCAGAGTCAATATCAGAAACAAATAAACCCCCTGGGTTGCCAGATGATTCAATAATAATATGCTTGGTCCATGAAGTGGCAAGATGGTCAGTGTTCTCCCACCAGACAATAACACCGTCAGTCGCGTTCATACTAATAACGTCCAAGTAACCATCACCATTAAAGTCAGCTGGGAATGCTTTAACTGCCGAGTCAAAGGATGAGTCAATCACATGGGAAACCCATTTAGAACCATCACTCTCATTATTCTCATACCACTCAACAACACCATAGTAGTAAGGCGCCAGCACATCATTATCGCCGTCAGCGTCCATGTCAGCCACGAAAACGTCATAGGTTGTCCTGAAGTCATTAATGAAGTTTATGCTGCTGAAGTTGCCAAGCCCGTCAGTATTCTCAAACCAAGCTACGTGGACTCCCGCTGCAATAATGTCATTATCACCGTCGCCGTCCACATCAGCTGAGAAAGTCGCTCCCTCGAAATAATAATTACTAAAATCAATAGTGTGATTAGTCCATGACGAGCCGTCGCCATTAATATTCTCAAACCACGCAACATCATTTAACTGCTCGCTCATAGCTATGACATCGTTATCACCGTCGCCGTCAAGGTCAGATACAAAGACGCCACTAGTATCATTAAAAAACAACTCAGAGATATTTGTAACAGACCAAGCATCATCAGCTTCAGTGATAATAAACCATTCATGACCATCAGACTCGCACCAAGACCTAAGGTAGTCGCGGTTGGTTGTCACCTCGCCGTCAAAACACATGTGAGACGAGTTCCAAAAGTAGTCATATAAGTGGGCAAAGACTGAATCATCACCGCAGCAAGGAGAGAAGATGCCGTCAGTAACACTGAATAACCATTCGTAACCGCTGTACTCGCAGAAACCCTGGTACTGGTCACGGTCCCCTACCAAGCCGCTGTTAAGACAATAATACTCATCATTATAAAAACCATCATCACTTGAGCCGTCATCGCCGCAGCAAGGACTATTATTACCGGTTGAACCAGCCAGCCAGCGGTAACCAGTAACATTCTCACACCATGACTCCTGAGTACTATCCAAGTCAGTGGTTATTATACCCTCATAACAAAGAGTGGCGTCAGTGCCAATCGTGCCGTTATAAAAAATATCTGTTGAGCCGTCATCGCCGCAGCAAGGACAAGTAAGATTATACTCTAAATCCCTGGTTATGTCCCCGTAAAACCATACCCAGGCAGTCTCGTTGCAGAAATCAATGTACTCTCCGCAGACACCGCAGTCAGGCTCTGAGTTGCTGTAATTCTCCCAGGTCTGGCAGACACCATCATCATAAGTATTAGTGCAGGTACTGCTAATACAAGCACAAATCCTTGGAAAACCACTGCAGCCATCAGAGTGATTGCAGCCAATCTGGAAACCATCAGTTAGGTTGGAGAAATCACACTCGTTATCAACACAAGCGTCAATAGTGCAGGGGTTGCCGTCATTACATTCACTATCCTCAGTGCACTCAAGAGTAAGAGGCCAAACAATACAACTAAGGTCTTCGCAATAAGTTGTAGGGCTGCATAAAGGGTCGCAGCTGCTGGTCCTGGAAGTATGAATAATCATATCAATCCCAATGATTCCAGGAGCGCCAAGGTTGTCAATAACCCATTGCTCATCAACCATTCCAGAAGCACAAGGAATGCCGCCAAAGACGCCGGCTTCATCACATAAGTAACCCTTGCGGTCATCATCATTAGCTGAAGCAAAAACATTAGGGTACACTGGTGTTTCAGTATCATTCTCAAAACCAATAATGACATAGAACTCATCACTAACCAGTTTATTAGTGGTTATTGAATAAACACCTCCTTGACCAGCACTAACCTCTACTCTCCCGTCATAAGAAGTGTGAGTGAAACCAGTAGTGGGGTCTGTCTCAGTAATATAAACTTGCAGGGCGCCGCTACCAGTAGAAGGACCAATCAGCACGTCAACCCTGCAGACATAAGCACTGCCGCTCACGCTATAATTATGACCCCAGAAAACCCCTTCATGAAAATTAGGTATTGAACCAATAGAATCAGTCAGCGCGCTGGGCTTGTAATTAGTGTTTAAGTCGCAGTCATAGAAAACCGCTGGTTCATAAGTAGGAGCATAATTGTCAAAAATCACTTCAGCAGTGTCATTAACAAGCGAGCCGTTAATAATCAAGTCAGTACCGCTCAGAAAGTTGCCTGAGTAATTACCTGCCAGTGTAATATTAATACAATTATCAATCACGGTGTCGCCCCGAGTAATAAGGCATAACTGACTGTCCTCAATGTATAAACGATAATCATTATCAGCCAGTTGAGCCGGCATCTTGCCATAAACCACCACTGAGGTATTAGTTGTCTCCCTGGCTAGTTTAACAGTCCGCTGGAATAATGAGTGAATATGAAACAATAGTGAGTATGACTGCTCGTTAACACTGTATTCCTCGAGCTCTGGTGAAACAGATGATGAGAAGATAGTGACCACTGCTATCATTATGATAACACCAAAAGCAAAAGCAAATAACTCCCTCAAAACAACTGCTTGACCCTTGCTAATCTAACCTCACCCTATCCTAATATTAAAAAGTCCTACTTTATAATCTTTTCAATAATTATCTATAACTAAAAAAACCGTGTTACCTGATAAGAAACCAGTAATCATCAAGTCATGGCTGCTGGAGAAACTGCCATTCACGCTCGCTGAAACAGTTAGGTTGATGCATTCACTTAAACTCTTAGTGCTCAAGCATAACTCATTATCAATAACAGTTAAAGAGTAAGGCTGATTAACAAGGCTTGAAGGCATGTCAGCGATGATAACTGTTGAAGTGTTAAGCGTGGACTGAGTTAATGAAAAAGCCTTCTCAATTAAAGAATTAACATGAAGTAATAAAGAACCAGCCTGTTCATTAAGACTGAAATCACCAATACCTGTTGACACATCAGTGAAGAAAAGTGATGAAATAACAGTCATTAACAACACACCCATGGCAAAAGCAAATAATTCTCTTAAAATAACTGACTGACTCTTATTCATAAGGTCACTAAGTCAAAAACCGTTTCGTACTTCTCTTTATCCTTCTTCAATGAACTCATCAATCGGTTAAAAGTCGCCTCGCTAACCCTGCCGTTAATGAATTTATCCCTAAGAGTTCTTATATTATTATTAACCTTGGTTATATTCTCAACCAATTCTTCTTCCCGGCTCTTAGTAGCAGGCTTAACCATTGACTTCTTAGGCTCCCTAATATACTTCCGGCTGATTAAGTCATATAACTCAGCTGCCTCATCCCTCAAGTTGTCAAAAACTTTTGGCGCTCCCTCACTAGTATCAGCGCTAATAACAACCCTCACATCAGCTTTAACTCCCTCCACATCATATACCCCGATAATCTTCATCCAGATACTGCTGGTAACAACCTTCTTAATCAAGTAAAAAATACCTGCAAGGATGAAAGACCCGGTGAATGTGTAGAACAATAAATCCTTATTTAACTCCTCAAAAGGAAGGAAGTAACCAATAACAGCTACTAATCCAACAATGAACAATAACCTCCAAGCATGAGGGAACCTTGAGCCAAGATAGGATGACTTGCGGGCTTTAACAATACTCTTTAAAGGCTTCAGCCTGCCGCCTCTAAAAAACTTATTGAACTCATTGCTTTCCTCAAACTCGCTCATTTCATTAATATCAACAACGTAGCCAAGACTCCTTAAATACTCAAGACAAGTAACTCTTAACTCAGCAGGCTCGTTAACCCTTAGGTTAACGTCGTGGAAAACCCTTTTATCACGCATCTGTTCAGTCCTGAACTCCTTCTCAAGATTATGAACAAAAGACTTACCCCACCACATGAATAATACTTAGTGAACAATGATTTAAATAAGTTACACTCAGAAAGATTTATTAATAACTTAGGTTTTTTTTCTTAAAAAATGATAAGAGATTACCAAGGAACCTTACAGGAAATTGATATTGTAGAATTAAGCAAAAATTATATTAAAATAAAAGGCAATGATTACTCTTATGCTATTTTTAATCTATGTCTAAGTAAAAACAGACCAACTGAAAAAAGCAAATTAGATGAGATTATTCAAAAAGAGTTCACAAATCCGAGACTAAAAGAACTGGAAGAAATCGGAGTCATAAGGCTTGAAAATGGTTTAATAAAACCAACAAGTCTTGGGTTAAAGATTTATGAAGTATTCAAAAAGTGATTTTTAAATTCATCCCAGTTAACTATTGGTTTATCAAAATCATCCTCAACTATTCGAGGGCAGGCAGTGTTAACCCACGCGTCAACCGGGAAGTCATTTAACTGTGAAGGTGATAAGTCACCAGCAACAAACAAGTAAGCATCTTTACCCCTGCTCCTTAACTCCTTAACCGCTTCCTTTGCAACAAGCTCATTACTCTGACCCGGCTTAGTGCTTAACAGGACGCCTATAACCCTGGAGTCAATAACCCTGCTAATTCTTAAAGCCTGCTTCTTCTTAAAATCATTAACTAACTTCTCACTTAATTTGGTTAATCCTCCAGGACTAAGAATGAAGACGGGCTTGCCAGTAACCATTGCCACCTTGATTGCATGGAACCTGCCAGTAGTTATTATAACAGTGCAGTCAACTGCTGCTGGCTTAACCCTGCAGCCAAGAACAGTGGGTATTACTAAAACCTCATATTTTTTTAATAATTCCTCAACCTCTTCTACTCTGTGCTTGAACTGGATTGTTGATGTTAAACCAATTCTTTTGAATGGTTTTAACTTGTTCAATAATTTTTCAAAATGCTGATTAATAGGTCTTAAGTCCCTTGCATTGATAAATAATTTCTTCATTGAAAAAAGAAGAGCTAAAACCATATTTTAAATATTACGAACATAGACAAAAACGTCTATTTTATCACTCCCTAGTGACTACAATACCAAAATGTTTAAATATGTGGGTATGAAAAAGTAATATAAAAGATGAGAGTTAAAATGTATAAACAATTTAAAACCTACTATGTTCGGTGCAGAGTTTGCGGCAATGGCAAACCAAAAGACCACTTTGATGGTTCTTGGAGAGTCTGCAAAGAATGTAAAAAAAAGAAAGAGAAAAGAAAAAAGGGCTCATTGAAGAAATAGACATAAATGTACATAATAATCCAATGAAAAATCTTATAACTTATCAGTTACACATATTTAACTGATATATTAATATGAGAAACAAAACCTTGTTATTAATAATCCTGTTAACAATTAACACTTCACTTAGTTTAAAGAACCCGTCAGCTGTTTACTGCGAAGAACTAGGCTATGATTACAAAGACGGTTATTGCTATGTTAGTGAAAAAATACGGTTTGATTCATGGGATTTCTTTAAAGGAAAAGTAGGGCAGGGTTACTCTTATTGCTCAAAAAAAGGGCTCAGCACCCAGACACTCAGTGACGGCAAAAACCCTTTCTCAAAAGAATACGCTGTATGCGTTGATAATAAAGAAAAAAAACCAGTCACCGAGATGATGAAAATAGAAAACAAAGCAAGAGACCTGCCAGAACAAACCACTTCTTCACCAATTAAAAACAGCCACCCAGTCAGCTCTGGCTCGCCTCCAAGCTTTGACTGGCGGGACCATAATAACAGCAACTGGGTGACGCCTGTGAAAGACCAGGGCTCGTGCGGCAGCTGCTGGGCTTTCTCATCAATAGGTGTTGTTGAAGCAAAGATTAACATTGAACGAAACGATTCAAACCTAGATGTTAACCTTAGCGAACAAGAGCTAGTCTCATGCGACCACTGGTGCTGGCCCGGCACCCCTAACTGCTCAAATGGGTGCAATGGCGGTTACATGACTGGCTCAATTGAGTACTATATCCCTAACAACGGGGTGGCTGATTCATCATGCGCCCCCTACCTTGAAAGCAACGGGGACTGCAGCGACTACAGCAGCTGCACTGATAAATGGTTCACTGACTCCGGCGGGCACCTGGGAGCAAGCCCCAGTTCTGAATTGGTTAAGGATTATCTTATCAGCAGGGGACCATTATCCATCGGGTTCTTTATTGGAGGCGCTTATTGGGACGGCGACGTGATGCGGTGCTCAACTAATACTGGAGCCCATGCAGTGGTCCTAGTGGGTTACAATGACTCAGAGGGTGTCTGGATTATGAAGAACAGCTGGGATGATACGTGGGGGGACAACGGCTTCTTCAAGCTGGGCTATGGTGAATGCGGCGTGTTCTCATATAATAACGGACCCTTATACGCTGAGTATACCCCAAGCCCCTGCAACACCTCCCCTGCCTGCTCCCTAGGAACGGGTGATGATAATTATGGAGCTGGGGGCGAGTTCTCATGCCTTGGTTACAAAGACGCTTTAAGCAACTGTGACTACGCTGACAACTGCACTTACAGCACTGATTGTGATACTGACGACGATGATGACGGGGTGCTGGATGTTAACGATGACTGCCCGCTAATAAACGGGGTGGCTTACCATAACGGATGCCCTGACAATTACCCGCCCGAACTAAACTACCTTGAATACCCTAACCCAGGCACTGGTTTAATAATACTTAACTGGAGCTTCCTTGATTACTGCGTGCTTGACAATAATATAACGCTTGAATACTATGATGAAGCATGGAGTTCATTAGGAACCGGGTTGAACAACAATGACTCTTATTCATGGAACTCCTCAACAATCAACAGCAATAACATTAAATTAAGAGTTAACGCCACTGATGATTACAACAACCTGTTAAGCGTGTTGACCAGCAGTTTCAGGGTGGATAACACCCCGCCAGAGGTTAATCTTATATCACCATACCATAATCATAAAACAAGTAATGAAACTTACTTCTTAAAGTTTAACAGCACGGATAACCTGGCATCAACGCTTAACTGCTCACTATTATTAAACGGGTCTAAATTTCCAACAGACGAGGTTATTAGTAATGGTTCAGAGGGTGAATTTAGTTTTAACATCGGGCCTGACAGCGTCTTTGAATGGATGGTTAACTGCAGCGACGGGGTAATCAACAGCAACTCAGATTCATGGAGCTTCATAAAAGACACGACTCCCCCTAACCTCATGATTAAATCACCGGTTAACACAACCTATAATGACACGCAGGTAATAATCAACCTTAGCAACAGCGATGAATTAGTCGGGGTCAGCAGTGTATGGTACAGTTTTAACAGTGATAATGCTTCACCATACAACACTTCGCCGCAGAGTTATTTTAACACCAGCTTACTAGGCCACGGCAGCCACTTAATAAAAGCTTATGCCAATGACACCCTCGGGAATCAGAATAATGCCACATTAGGATTCACTATTGATTTACTGCCTCCTGAGATTAACGTGTTGTCGCCTGAGCCTAAGAATTATTCAACTAATAATATCTGGTTTAACATGTCATTAAACGAGCTGGTTAACATTTCAACAATATCAATTGATAATGGAAGCCCTTTCAACCTAACAAAGCTCAACTCAACGCACTACTATAATAACAGCTTGATTAGTGAAGGAACCCATCAAGCATTATTCAACGCTGCGGACATAGTTAATAACACTAACTCAACCATTATTAACTTCCTTGTATCAATTAAACCAGTGATTAATAACTTGGCAATTAACAAACTAATACTCCCCGGAGAATTAAATAATATTACTGCAGAGTTGATAGAAGAGAATACAAATCAAGTATGGGCTGATATCACAATGCCTGATAAATTTTCAGAGACAGTCAACCTAATTAATAACTCTCTTAGTAATTACCCAAGCGATGATAACTGGTATTACGAGTTAAGCAATACCAGCCTGACAGGCACTTATAACCTATCAGTATTTGTTAATGACTCACTGGGAAACAAGGCCAACCAGTCAACTAGTTTTAGGGTCTCTGAACCAGTTAACCTGAGCCTGTCATCCTCAAATAACCTTACCATAAAAGTTTATTACCAGGACGAAGACAGCATAAGAGCTGAAGCAGTTAATAACTCAAACATCACCCTGCCAAGCGGTTCATGGGACTTAAAATTTCAAGGAGATGAGGTAGTGATTAACTTAAGAAGCGTTAACTTATCAAATAACCTGATAGATAATATTTCCCTACAGGAGAACGCTTCTTTCAGCCAGCCTTCTGACTTCATAATTCACAAAGTCTCATCATTCACAACCAGCCTAACATTCAATAACGCCAGCATCATCATACCTTTTAACACCACTTCAATCAATAACCACGTCAGAGTAATGAAGTGTGATGACTGGAACATATTAGTTAACGACTGTGACTCTGACTGGGTTAATATTACCAGTGACGCCTTAATTAATAACAACCAAGTGATTATTAACACTAGTTCATTTTCAGCTTTCTCAATCATCGAGAACTGTGATGTTTCCTGCGGTTCATGGAGCTCCTGCACCAGCGAATCACAATCAAGGACCTGCACTAGGGCTAACTGCGAAACCTACACTGAAACCAGGGACTGCCTTGAAGAGGATATTAATGACGATGAAGAAGAAGATGAAGAGGTTAATGAAGAAAATTATGAATTTATAGAGGTAATCTCTGAAGAGGAAATACTAAATAACTCTTATAGAATAAGGCAGAACCTTTCATTAATAGAGGGGCAATTAAGCATTCTTAATGATTTCTTAAAGATTAACGCGTCGCGAACAGTTAATGACTTAATTAATAACCTGTCAGTGACTCTGTCATCAATAGAGGATAATAATACTTTACTAAATGATAAGGCATCACTTCTTGATGAAGCCTCATTAAGCCTTAATAACCTAAGCCTGGCTGTTCCTGAAGTAACAGTCTTAGAAGAATCAAGCACCATCATAAACCAGTCAAGCAATGACCCAAAAATGATTGAGTCATTCACTAATAGGACAGGGGCGACGGTCAAGGTCAAGGACAACATGAGCCTAAATAAATCGTTTAAAAAAATCATGGTCAAGGACAAGAACACTAATCACACCAGCCACTATATTCTTGTAAAGAACGAGTTAACAAACCCCTTTAATCACTCACTGCATAACATCAGCCTGGTCGAGTCAATACCAAAGAGTTATGCAGCCTCAGTGAATGACATATTATTCCATGACAACGAGAACCTGGTGGTAATTGAAGAGGACCCGGTTATTGCCTGGCATTACGATACGCTCAGCATTAATGAAACAGTGACCAACCGTTACGTGATACCAAAGAATATCAGCGAAGGCGCTGACTTAATTAATAATTCCGTGTTATCAAGCAGTTACTTAAGCAATAACATATCAGTGAATAATGAGTCAGCAGTGAGGAATAATAAAGAACCTGTTAACTGGTTATTAATAGTTTTAGTACTAATTGGTTCGATACCAGCAACTTTTATCTACCAGCGGAAGATGAAACAACTAAGGCTTAAAAGGTTGATTAAAAACAAGTAATTTTAAATAAACTCGTTTCTTCTGTTTTAACTAAATGATTATTAAAGTGTACGCCTGGATACCTCGGAGCCACGTTCACTTGGCTGAGATAGTTAACAAGATTAAAAAAGGAGCGGGCGAGCATAACCTTGAGTACGGCAGTGATTTAAGATTCACTATTAAGAAGTACAAGGGTTATAAGGACATACAATTCAAGCTTGATGGCGACGGCTTGTACTCCCTGAGCATTAATGTTAAAGAGGGTCCGGTTGAGGAGCCGGCTCATAAATTCTATAATGAAGCTAAGAACTTATTCATGGATTTAATTAAGAAGTATCATAGAGTAACTCACACGCAGATAATTGAAGGCATACTGCCCATTAATTACTCAACAATTGTCTTAAGCAAGAAGCACCACCCAGTAAAGGATTATGAAAAGATAAAGGCGGGCAGGTATACAATCTATTCTAATAAGAAACAAGCCTATGTTAATGACACCTTCACTTACATCAGCGGTTACAAACGCAAAGATGTTGAGTCAATATGCGACTACCTGGCTTTCACTAACATCGCGAGCCACTTCTTCTTTGAGATGATGAATAAGATGGAGCAGTACCATAACGGCACCAAGGAGGTTATCAGGGTGTTAGAGTACGAGCCTAATAATAAGTTAATCAACAATGCTTACCTTAATCTTGACTTAGTTAAAAAGGACGCGGCTGAAAGCTGGACTAAGATTAAGCAAGGAATTGACTCGCTTGACCGTAAAGAAAAAATTTTCAGCAGCAATAGGTTCACCAGTACAATGTCAAGCCTGGTAAAGGGCTTAGGGGTCAAGGAGAGTTTCCAAAAACTAGGGGCTGATAAGGACTACCTAAGCACTCTATGGACCTTACTAATCAATCACTTAAACTACGTTGACACCGCTGTTGAGGCAAGGGTTAACTTCACTAATATGAGTGTTTTCAGGAATAACCAGTGGCTCAGCATTATCAACTCAGGGTTTGTGCTAGGAGCCATAATAATGGCTTTATTCATGATAGGCACCGGGCAGTTAAATAATCTTTACAGCTTCGTGTTACTAGTTGTTGCATGGATAATCACTTACGAAGTGATTAACTACTTTGTTCTAAAAAGAAATAATAATTAAATTTTTGAAAAGAACTTCTTAAGGAACACGTACCTGCTCCTGTTCTTAAAATCATTATACTTGTTTAAACTGCCCGGCACTGCATGGTAAACAACTAGGTAATCATACATTAACTGTTTCAGCAGGTCATCAATCTTGAACTTATACCTAAGGTAGGATTTAAGAACGTCCTCTGAGTCTCGCAGCAACTCATTCTCGTTGTAAAGACTGACTAATCGCTCAGTTCTAACGCTCTTATCACGAGCCTCCTTTAATAAGCCAAGGGCTTGAACTAACTCATTGCTAACGCGTCTTAACTCCTTATTAACAAGGGATATGTTAGCATTAAGTTCTGACTCTGAAGTAGCAGTGCTCTTATCATTCATTAAATTAACTAATGACCTGACCTGTTTAACCTGGTGCCTTAACACAACATAAGCTTTCATCAGGAAGTCAGCGTGGGACGGGTCCTCGTTAATAGCCAGCTTTAAGTCCTCATCATTCAAGCCAGTGATGAAGTCAACAACCACCCCGCTCTCAATAACGTCCTCATCAGTCAGCAGGAAGTTGCTCTCAATTAACTGGCGCCTTGGTTTAAGAACGCTCTTAATTAACTCAACAATACTCAAGTCGTCAAAACCTAGTATTATTTTACGTCTGCCAATAACCGTTTTGCCGCTCCAGTACTTAACTGACACATCAAGGTTGGTGAAAACCTTGTACTTAGCCAGCAGCTGCTCCAACCGGTTGATTAATGATGTTAAGTAACGGTTAATAACTCTTGCCCTCTTAAGGATTTTAATCAAGTTTTTAGTATTAGTTATTAACTCATTAACATGAACGCTTAGCTCAGCGTTAACTGATAAAGTTCTTTCTATAATCCCCTCAAGCATTTCTTTTTTTGAATCAACTGCTTTAACAAACCTTGAGATTAACTTCTTTAAACGAGGATAAGTTGACTCCTTTGACAAGTCCTTAAGCAGCGACCTGCCCTTGCGCACCAGTGATTCAAAAGCCCTTAACTCCTTAGCGGTTAACAAGCCCTTCTCTTTATCCTTAAGAAAGTCAAACTCCATTGTTTACTAGAATATTTTGGTGTTTTTTTACTTTATCCAAACTTAATTTTTTTCAATATTGAAAAAAATTAAGTTTTTAAACCCCTGACCCTTAAAACATCCTATGAGTAAAGTCAGGGAGCCTAAAGAAAAGGACGAGTTCCTTTACTTCACCCAGCGAAGCGTCTATGCTCGGGGTGATAAGCGGCGGAAAACTTGGGGCAAGACCAAGCATAAAGCAAAGGTATGGGTGTTCAAGGACGAACCTGAAACAGCTAATGTTAAGTACTTCTGCCCTTACTGTGACAACAAGGACGCCAAGCAGACAAAGTGGAAAAAACCCTTCAAGTTCAAGTGCGATAAGTGCGACAAGACAATCAGGGTTCCTAAACTAAAATAATCATTACTTCTTTTTCTTCCGTCTTCTTAGAACAATCACTATAACTACAATAACAACTGGGATAACTATTATACCAGCAATCGCGCCGTAAATCATGGTTGTAAGTTCATTAACTGCCTGGCCGCAGTCATCAGGGCAGGTTATTGAGTCCTCCCTTGGGTCGCAGACCCCGTTGCCGCAGGTGCAGTCAGTATCCTTATCAGCCCTGCCCTGCTCACCACAGTCAGGGTCGCATTTATCATCAAAGACCTCGTCACAATAGTCATCATCACTACCTGACGGGCAGTCAGCCAGGCATGATAAGTAATTCTCGCCGCTAGCCGGCTCGCATACGCCGTCACCATCACATAAATTAATGTCCTGCTGTAATAACACTGTCGTGCCCTCCCTTATCTCAAACTTAGCTGCGCTTGAATTATAAGGAACTCTAACAATCACCCTGGTTTCATTCAAGCCCACCTCAACACCAACGTCCTCCTGCCCCGGCAGGAAAGGATAGTTATCACCATAAGCTGTTAAAACAACGTCAAAATATGTTGTATGAAGCACTTCATCAGAGGCTGATAATAAAACCACGCTGTAATCAGTGCCCTCAGCCATTGTCTCAGTGCCTTTCATCAACCTGACATCCAGTAAGTCAATATTAGATGCATTGTCAATATTAAACTCCAGCACTAACACGTCAATTGGGGCTGCAAGCGCTGCTGATAACATTAAACAAAAAAACCCTAGTGCCAGCTTCCTCACTGGTAATCACCCAGCACGCTCGTCCTTAAATAACTAGTAGCTGCTGGCCCGTAATGGTCCTGCGGCCACGAGTAACCCATTATGTCGCTAGCCTTGTCAGGCTCGTTGCAGTCAGCTGCGTTCGGGCCAATGCAGGCGCCTGCTTCCTCGCCAGTAGCGTCCACGTGGTATAATCCTAACTGGTGCCCCATCTCATGCGGAACCGTCATGTAGCAGTAAACTCCCTGCTCAACGTATAAACGACTCCTGGAGACACTAGTGTATGATGGGATGCCGCCGGCGCAGCCGCATAAAAGCATTGGCTGCCCGTTAATGTATACTCTAACATCATCCTTGCTAACACCCGCTACTTTATCAGCAACCCCTAATAACCCTGCCCTGCGCGCACACTCAGCTGCCGTGCTCTGGCAATCGCGGCAGACATCAGTGCACTCCATGTCAGGGCAGACACTGGTATTTACATAATGAATTCTTAACAAGCCAGTACTCATTGGCACATGCTCCTTGAATAATTCCATCTCTGGTTCTGCTTTATCATAAAAATCCTGGAACTCCCCTGCCCCGTAGGCTATTGGCACGACCGCTATTGTATAAGCGTCCTTGCACTGTCCCTGGTCACATACCTGATTGTCAGCGCAGGCGCTGTCTTCACTGCACTGATTGGCGCGGGTAATCACTATCTCTCCTTGAAGAAGAGCGTTCAAGGCAGCGCTTGCCTGGTCCTCGCTCTCAACCAAATCCATAATAGTGCCGTAACTAACATATAATATATGTGTTGGGTTGTCAGGCGCTCCCGTCTTAAGAGTTGTTATCTGACCATTCTGCAATACTACCTCAAGGCTTGAATCCCCAATCCTGACATGATACACCCTGTTAGTGCCTATCAGGTCAATTGCTTGCTGAGGCACGTTTGACAAAACGTCATTAAGCTGGCTCTTTACCGCGTCTAGTTGCGACTGAGCCCTCAGCACTGCTCTTAAGTCATCAACCGTGAATTGGGCTATGACTGCCGGCAGAGTCAACGCCAATATGCATATTAATATCAGAACCCGCTTCTTCATTTAATCCTTGGAATATTATAATACTTTTATAATTTTCTAATAGTATATATAAATATTCAAACCATCTACTTTCCTTATGAGCAAGCGCAGATACTTTAAGAAACGGGAGAAGGAGAAGAAAGCGGCTCTAGAACGGATTAAGATTCTTTTCAAACTAGCCAAGCAGGAGTTCCCAAAGCACCCGGAGCGGGCTCACCGCTACGCGCGCATGATTAATGACCTGGTTAAGAAGGTAAGGGTGAGGCTGCCAAAGGATATCAAGCGTTTCATCTGCCGCCAGTGCAGTCAGTTGCTGGTTCCTGGGAAGAACTTAAAAGTTAAAAGCAGCAAAGGCTTCATGATTTACGAGTGCCTTAACTGCAGCAACACCAGGAAGTATGGTTATGAAAAGGAGAAGAGGGATAAAAAGTGAAAAAAAAGATTAGTATAATAGGACTATTATTACTGCTCGCGGGCTGCACTGCACAGGAACCTCTTGAATTAATCGTCACCTTCCACGCCACTGGCTGTGCTGGTTTTAATGAAAACTTCTCAGAGGTTGATTACACACCCTCAGGCTTAAGCATTATCACTAATATTATCAGCGACAAGCCGTGCTACACTCTAATAAAAGCTGAATTAACAAGAAATGAGAATGACCTAACAATCTACTTCACGCTTGATGAAGACAGAGGCGACTGTATTCAGTGCACTGGGCTGCAGACTTTTATCTACGAGATTAACGGTCCCGAGATTAACCGCTCAGGCATTAATGTTAAAGTAATAACACTGCTTGAAGACCAGGAAGTTAATCACACATTCACTACTTAAAGGATAACTTTTAAAAAGGCTTGCTATTTATCTTCCCCTATATGACCACTGTATTTGATGTTGATGCTAATGAATTGATTAATAGTGTGAGCAAGGCTCTTAAAAAGAATGAGAAGCTCAAACCCCCGTCATGGACTAAGTATGTTAAGACCGGGGCTGATAAGGAGCGGCCGCCGCAGAACCCTGACTGGTGGTACGTGCGGCTAGCCTCACTGCTAAGAAACTTATACCTGAGAAGCCCTAAGGGTGTTCAGCGGATGAGGATTAAGTACGGGTCTAGGCGTAAAAGGCGTTACGGCTACGCTCCTAAAAAGCACGTTAAGAGCGGGGGGAAAATAATCAGGGCAGGGCTGCAAATGCTTGAGAAGGAAGGATTGGTTAAGAAGGTGCCTAAGAAGGGTAGAGCACTAACTAGTAAAGGCAGGTCATTATTAGACAAGACAGCTGCAATAATAAAAACTAAACCAAAGAAAACAGTAAAAAAGAAAGAAACCAAAGGAGGTAATAAATGAACCAGGAGGATTACCTTAAGAGGCTGGAGCAGGAGAAGCAAGCCCAAGCAGTTAAGGAGGCAGCCTTGTTTAAGTTCATGACCAAGGACGCTCGTGAGCGTTTCAGGCGTGTTGAGATGGCTCACCCTGGCAATGCCCAGCGAGCCTTGATGTTCATTCTTCAGAAAATACAGCAGGGAGCTATTAAACAAGTGGATGACAACCTGCTTAAGAAGATACTGGCTAATTTAAAAAACAAAAAGGAGTATAATATTATTAACAAGTAATTATGGCACGTAACAAGCACTATGCAAAGAAGAAGCGGTTAAACAAGGCTGGCAAGACCAGCAAGGCCGGGCCAGTCTGGGCTTTACTGCGAAAATTTGGCAAGAGGCGGACTCACCGCTGGCGGTTAAACCCTCAGAAGAGGCGCCACTGGCGTAATAATAAGTTAAAGAAGTGATTAATTAAAATGGAGCGAATCTACACCATCCCTTTAAGACGTAAAACAGTGAAGGTAGCTAGGTACAAAAGGAGTCCTAAAGCCTTGAAAGTAATCAAGGAGTTTCTTAAAAAACACATGAAGTCTGATGAAGTCAGGATAGGCAGGGATGTTAACGAGTTTGTATGGGCTCACGGGATTAAACAGCCGCCCGCCAGGGTCAAGGTTAAAGCTGTTAAGGATGAATCAGGAGTGGTTACTGCTACTCTTGAAGGTGAGGGTAAATGATTTTTGAGGTTAAGGGCGAGTTCAGGGCTGGTTATCGTTACCAGCCGTTCAGCATCAGGGTTAACGCTGTTAATGAGTCAATGGCTGTTGAAAAAGTTAAGGCTCGGATTGGCAGCAATCATAAGTGCAAGCGCCGGTTCATAAAAGTAGAGGAAGTGATTAGTAGTGGCGAATAAACCGCTTAACCCTCAGGAATTAATGGTTGAGTATGAGTACCTGCGCCAGGAGATTAATGCTATTGACAACCAGATTAAGCAGTTGCAGGAGCATCATGAAGCACTAGTTACTGCTCGTGAAGCACTTAACTCTGTTGAGGGTGAGAAGGACAGTGAGTTATTAGTGCCTGGCGGCGCGGGAGTTTATTTTAATGCCACATTAACTAATGATAAGTCATGCCTTGTTAACGTGGGAGCCAATGTTATCATTGAGATGAACCTTGATAAGGGTAAAAAAACCATTAATGAGCGGATAGAGCAGGCGCTGAGCATGATTGTCGAGCTTAATGAGGAAGCTGATAAAAGGGTTAATCAGTTAAGGCAGATAGAAGCCGCTGTTCAAGGACAACAATTAATGTAATACTAAAATGTTCAAGTCGCTTAAGAAGAAGTTGAAACAGAAGATTAAGTCTTTTTCTAAAAAGGTTGAAGCTGAAGAGAAACCTAAGAAGAAACCTGGGCTTAA
>WJKC01000064.1 GCA_014729335.1 archaeon
GTTTATTAAACGAGGTTTCAGCGCTTGGCGACGCCTCAATCCAGATGCTTAACTCAATCTACCGGATTGAACTTAACAAACGAGTAGGTTTTGAGATGATACTCCCATACATTAATAGGATTAATTTTAAGGTTAACAATGAAGAGTACTTAATGCTGATAGAAAAACCAAGACTGGTTCAATTAGTAAGGACCAGGGGGATAGTGCCCTTCATAGTCTTAAAACAAAATAGTGAAGGGCGGAACGAAAAAGTTTATAAGTCACTAATTGAAGAGATTATTAAAAACTCAAATAATTCAGGAGTTCAAGACACTTTTGAATTATCAGAACGATTATTTAAGAAACAAGAGTTTAACATTAAAAAATTAAATATGAGGTGAAAAAAAATTGACAACTTATGTAAAAGCACCATTTGAAATACCATTAGGGATTGGTGGTTCAGGCAAGACAACAATACTTAAACAATCAATTGCCATAACCCTAAAAGCTTTATTTGAAGAACCTAAACGGACAAAGGATTTTGATATTAAAGACGTGCCTATCTATGACCCAAGACCAGGAATTAATAAAGCTGTTAAGTTTAAGAAAGAGGGTTTAGAAAAGTACTTCAGCGCGACAGTGCTTGACATAGCAGGTAATCCAACACCAAAACAAGCAGCTAGCTTTAATGGTTTCTTCTCAATGGCTAGAGGAAGACTGTACGTTGTGGATGGCGACAGGAGGTACTTTGACAATAGTATTAAATCCCTTCAATCAGAAAAAAAGGATGAAGACGGCAACATAGTTAGAAAAAGTGGACGGTGGGGGCAAATAATAAAAATCGCAGATAGAGTGCCTCAGAAGTATGAACACAGAGTGGACGCTGGCTATATCAGCAAGCTGCTAACACCACAGTCTGTTGCTTTAAATGAAGATATAACCGGTATTGACCCTGAAAAGTTTAAAGAGATAATAAATCTTGACAAGTTGGAAGACGCTATAAGATTATTTGAAGACAAGGATGTTAGTTTCGCGTTCTTAGGAGACGCTATAATTGGTCCAGTCTTGTACGCCCACACACCAGAAGGACTAGTTGAGACAAATATCTACGCTGCTTATACAGTGCCAGTACTTGACTGGTTAGTGAAGTACGATGAATTCGAGATAAACGATGAACTGACAAACTACATAAACCAATTGAGGTTTGAATAAAAAATGTCATTTAAGTTTCCAATCGGGATAGGAGGCCCTCCAGCCATAGGCAAGACCTTCCTAGCCAGGTTCTTTGCCGGCGAGGAGAGCCTTAATCTCGTCTATGAAAGAACTGTTAAGTTCAATAAGATAGTTAGACCAGTATCACTTAACAATGATTCTTTCAAGATTAATGACCAGGAAGTTAAAGCAATGATATGGGATTTTGGCGGTCAGAGCATCTACCAAGAGTATATTAAAACACTAATACATGTTGGAGGAGCCTTTGTTTACGGGGTTGACTCAACTGACCCGGGAACAATTGATAAACTAGTTGAGGAGTGGTTCCCGCTTGTCAGAGAAAGCTTTGAAGACGTGGGCAAGGATATCCCGCCAGCAACCCTTTATATTAGTAAGATTCTCACAGGAAACTCGCTTGTTGAAATAATAAACGAGCAAGGAGAAATGGATTCTAAAAACGCCATTAACTCGGACTTTATTAAAGAGGTTTTTTCAAAAACCAAAGGACAAAAGATATACGCTCAATTCATGGGCGACACTGTTGGCAATAAAGAACTTAACCTAGGACCGGTTATGTATGCTATTAAGGGGCCGAGAGGTGTTTTCAACCCTCCTTTCAAAGTGGATGTTAAGTCGCCAATCAGCATCGGCTGCATGTACGGTCTTCAAGAACAAGGAATAACTAACTTATTTGATGAAACTAATTATAATTACCTTAAAGAAAAAAACCTCATACTGCAGCAGGTGTAACTCATGAGCAACCCTAAACTAAAAACTTGGTATGAGGATATAAAAAGCAAGAGCGCTCCAGATATTTATAAAATATTCACTAAACAGGTTAAAGCACCCAGGTATTATGGGTCAATATTAATGTATACTTACCTTAACCTTTGCGGGGCGGGTCATTTTGATGCAAGCACAACTGATGAAGAAATAACAAAAAAAATTGATAACGGCGCTTCAATAGATGAAATTAAAGAACTGCTTAAAGAAGATGATTTTAAAACGTATGATGAAACGGATTTGGATTTAATATTCAAGGCTCATAAAAAGTGGGAAAAGTTTCTTGAAAACAAGATTTTTGTTGATGTTACTGAAGGGAAAGGTGGAAAGATAATAGAAAGTCTTAATAACAGGATTAAAGAATCATTATCTGATGAAGATGACTTAACAAAAAGAATAATCAGCCAATTCTCAACTAATATAGCGAAGAACATTGAAGACTCCATTGGGAAAGAAGGAGCGGATAATTTCAAAAAAGCAAATTATGAGAGCATCCCATATGATGAAGAAACAAAGAAAGATTTCTACAAGCTGTTAGAATTCACTATTAATGAAGTCTATGGCAACATTGACGATGTCTGTGACACTTACATCAAGCAATCTAATAGGAAGATGAGGTATTTTGTGAATTTTTCTGAGAAAACAGGCATAACACCTGAAGACGCTTTATCCATTGTTAACTCGTTTAAGCAACAACAAATAAATGCTCTTATGACTGAAGCATCAAAAGAAGATGATGATGAAAAACTTGCTGAACAAGGAAGGAAACTAATCTACTTTAAAAATAAGTCCTTAACCAAGATTATATTATACACTCTTTTACAAGAAGCTATTGACTTCACAACTGAAGAGGAACTGAAGATTAACAACCTTTCCCAGAGACTAATTAGTGAAAAAAAGAAATCACTTAAGAAGAAGTTATCAAGCGTTAAATTCAATGATGATTATCAAACAAATGCTCAAAAAATACTGTCACTTAAACTAGGGTTTAAGGAGAAAGAATTAATTAACAAGCACTACGTGATAGAGACTAGCGGCGTGACAATCTCAGGCAGCAAGGGCAAAGTCATCAAGAATCTTAATAAGATTCACGGCAAGAGTTACTCAAAGATAAATGAATTCATGAATGATGACCTTATTAAGATAACAGAGGAAGAAACAAGCCCTACTGAACTGCTTGAAAAATTAATGAACAGCGAGTTTGCTAAAGAAGAAGACTTAGTAGGCAGGATTCTCTCTGACTTAAAGCAGAAAGAAATAGGCTTCTTACCATCTAAAGAGGCTATTCAGGACGAGATTAACTGGTTGGAAAATAATTACACAAAAGAAGAGCTGGAAAAGGCTATTAAGATACCTTTAAAGAATAATCCTATTAGAACATCAATTATTGAAAACTTAGTAAGAACCCAACCTTAAACTATTTAAGTACCAAGCTTGAAAAACTTTTTGGAGAGGATGATGAATTTAAAAGATCGCGCAGACGCGATATATGAAGGAATAGTTAATGGTTTAACCAACCATGAATCACTTAATCAGGAAAAGATTAAACTAGTGAATTACATTAAAGAGATTAACTTCTTTAACATTATTGATGATAAACCAATAAATTACTTAGAACTATTAGACACTGTTAAACTAATAATAAGCCAGTACACAAGGGACTTTAACAACTCCCCTTTGGAGCAGATAAGAATAATTAAAAACAATTTCTTGACAAAGGAAAAAGATAATGCTTATAAAACTAAGGACGTGATGAAGGAATTTAAAGGCTATTTCAAGAACTTCTTTGACGAGCAATTACTGGACGAGATTTTAAAAAAAGAGGGTGGGGACGGACTGCCATACGGTGTTGGTGAAA
Organism: archaeon; assembly: GCA_014729335.1. GTDB lineage: Archaea > Nanobdellota > Nanobdellia > WJKC01 > WJKC01 > WJKC01. The sequence continues at coordinate 3,833 of WJKC01000064.1, forward strand.
AAATAAGTGATAAAACAATAAACCAGATGAGCAATTACTCAATAATCAACTTAGAAGGGATTAATGGTTTTGAAAAAGAGTTCAAAAATTACTTAAAAGACTTGAAAACGGATTACATAACAAAACACACACTATTACAGCAAGAGTTTGACAAGCTGACAAGAGAGGGTAAAATCACTGACGAGATTAAGATTTTAAATAATAATGAGAGGCAGAGGATTAATGATTTAATACAATACATAGATGTTATCCTGGAGAAAATCAACAACGAGGAAGCAGTTAACCGGTATGACATAATAGATATTGAAGAATCATTCATGAAGAACTTAATAAACAAGCTGGTGCCAATAATCTATGACAAGAAAGGAGAAGAATACCTGGGGTTGTTAAATAAGAATACTGAACTAATAACTGAAGAGGCAGTTGAGAAGTTTGAGACAAGTGCAAATAAAAAAGACGAGTTAGGCAAGATAGGGCAGAGGAAAATACCTGAGGACCCCCAGTACTTAATAGCCAAGTTCCAAGCCTATTCTTCAGGTTTATTTATTAAAGGCAAGGAGTTATGCAAGGGCTTCTCTAAAAGAGATAAGAAAACAATTAACACTTTTGCTGAACTGGATGGAATAAGCAGTGAATGGTTAATGGCTGATGATTCAAAGAATTATATTGACAAGCATCATAAACCAAGCCTTTACGCTTTATCAACCAACTTCTTATTAACAATACCTGAGTATTTCAAAATACTGGAAAAAGAGCCGGTTAGTATTGAAAAAAAGAGCACGCCGTCGCCAAAGAGAACCGCCAGGATAATAGAGGATGCTTTCAAGCCATTTCTTAAAAATATAATCTCTATGAAAAAGGAAGGGGCGCCGGCTTTTCTGCATGAAAGCGAGAACGCTTACTCGCTGATTAGTTCTGTTGACATGGATGGTTTCAGCAAGTTATTTAATGAGGGCTGGATTAGGCTCAGGGATTCAATAACTAGAACTGAGACAAAAGAAGGCTTTAAGTGGGACTTAGAGGGTATTAAAAACAAGTACAAGACCTTGTTTAAAGAAGTGATATCAATGAGGGGTTTTAAGATAGATGATAATTTCTCCAACATTAAACTGCCGGGAATAAAGATTAGTTTTAATGAAGAGGAATTCTCACTTAAGAACTTTGAAGCAAAAAATGACGAGCTGGCAAGAATAAAGAGTTTTTTTGAAGATAGAAAGGGCGGGGTGATAGACAAGGATTTAATAAAGGAATTAGTTGATACCCTTGAAGTTAATAAGTATAAAGCAATTAACCAGGAACTATTAGACCAGTTAGATGGTTATCTGGACCGAGTACAATTATTGTACGGTGTGCCAAAAGATTATCGTTACTTATTCTTAGAGCGTGAATTAGAAAACGGGTGCTTAACAGAGCTTAATGACTTCACAGCCACTAAGTTATATGAGAGCACTAACATAAAGTTTGATAAAAAAAAGATAAAAGAACTGGAGAGAAATAAGAGTATTATCCAGCAGATAGATGAGAATGATTACGGCAAGATGCTGGAAAGAATCAATATTCTTGACACAACCCTTAATAAGAAAATACTTGAGGGAATGAGTTTAAAAGTAAGTGTTAAAGAGGAAGAAAGAGCGGTCAGGATAAGAGAGTTATTCAAAGACTTGTTAATAAGCAATACTAAACAAGAATTCATTAGGAAAAGATTAGTCAACAAGGCTAGATTAAACGA
>WJKC01000056.1 GCA_014729335.1 archaeon
ACATTATCATCCTAGGCGTGATAATACTAATAGCTTTAATAGTAGTAGCAAGCCTGGGAGGATTAGGAATCTTCGACTTCAGTGCAACAGCACAAGCAAGAACAACAGAGATAAGCAACCTGCTAGCAGACGTGGCATTCACCTACGTAGTGGATGACACTGGCGCAGTGCAAGTATCAGTTAAGTCAACCACACATAAGAGAATAGTTGCCCACAACATGACGTGGTACGACGCACTTGGAAATAATATTTGTGAAGTCAACTTCACTGACACAACAGTCAGGCAGCAGTTCCAGAGTTTCAGCAACAGTTCATGCCCGTCACTGGCAGGGACAGCAGGCAACAGCTACGAGTTTGACTGCACAGCAAGATACCAAGACACTAATAACATAGAACACGCGGTCAGAGGCTCATGCGAAGGCTTCTACGAAGAATCCTAAAAAAAAGCAAGTTTTCTTTTTTTATATTTATTTTTTTTATTTAATAATGTTTATTAAGTTAGTAGGAATCATATTACTTTAATGAAAAAAGCACAAGGAAGCTTTGAGTACATTATTATACTAGCAGTTGTCATCTTAATCGCTCTAGTGATTGTTAGTTCACTAAGCGCTTTCGGAGTATTCGGGTTCAGGAACCGCTTACAGGAGAACGCTAATGAAATTAACAACTTGATACGGGATGTCAGTGTCTCATACGCTATCAGGGACACGGGTTATACCCAAGTAGCACTGGCGTCGGTTCTTGACAGCAAAGTCACTATTTATAACATCACTATTGGCGGGTGCTTATTTGAACTTAACGGGACCGAGTTATACACTTCCTGGCACAACTACGAGCGGAACTGCTCAGCACTGACAGGCGAGGCAGGTGAGAGTTATGACTACACCTGCACCATCTCATATATTGATGCTAAAGGAATTCTTCACAGGGACGTTGGCAGGTGCTTCGGGTTCTATGAAGAATAAACTCTTTTCTTAAGAGAATACAAAACCCTTGCGTGTCAGGTTCAGTCTGCCGAATCGGGTATCACTCGCAACCGGCAGGCTGATAACACTAAGTTCAAGGTCCTCGTTAAGACTGACTGTGCCGTCCATCAAGTGCCTGATAGTCATGTTAATCTTCTCGTCATGCATTCCCTTGCCAAGAGTGAAGAAGCCGACGCCGTTAGACATCTTAAGCTTACTCGTTATGACCTGAAGGAAGCGATAAACAGTATTGGGGCTATTATATAATAATAATGTGCTCAGCGAGTCAAAGAAGAAACGGTAAGAATTACTCTTCCGCCTGAAACCTGATTGAATCTGAGAGATGGCTATTGATAAGTCAGTAAGTGCTAGCGGGCCTCCAATCCGGAGTATTGATTCAGTGTTCTTCACGTCGCGGTTAGCGTGTATTGAGTAAACATCAAGCCACTTCATTAAGCCCCTGGCTTCAGCGTTCATTAAGGGCCAGCCAAACTTAAGGGCTTTAAGCCTAAGGGACTCAGGAGAGTCATCAAGTGTTATATAAACCCCTGGCTCACCCCTTCTTAAACCATCATAAATGTATTCAAGACCAAAGATGCTTAACTCTGACATTGGCGGTGAGATAAGCAGCAGGCAATTACCAACAGGGAATGACTTAGTGAAAACAGATTCTAAACCCTTTATCCCTATCCTAATACTCTCCGACATAACTCATCCCTCAATAACTTAATAACTTGCTAAAAATCTCATCATGGTTGGATCCTTTCTCGCTTACAATTAACGGAACACTATTCAACCCGACTTTTTTCTTAACATCATTAACACCTGTTTTAACCCGGTTTAAACCAACCACCACGTTAAACCCGCGCTCCCTTACTGACTCAACAATCCTCCTAGCCTTGCTAAAAGTCTCAGGCCTTGATGAATCAATCATTACTAAAACACCGCTAACACTGCTGCCTAATAATTCAATAACTGGTTCATAATCATCTCCGGGCGCGCCGAATAAGTCAATAACCCTGTCCTTATACTTAAACTCGGCGTGGTCAATACCAAAATCATTTGATAAGTAATCAATACTAGCTGAGCAGTCGCTTAGAGCTTTTATAAAACTAGTCTTGCCTGAGCCCTTGGGTCCAATAACAACCAGTCTAGGTTTTAGAGAAGTAACCCCTCCGGGTTTATTAACATCAAATAATAAGTGGGTGAAAGAACCGTTCTTCTTAAAGGAGTAGTACTTCTGCTCGTTAACAGTGTTTAAGTACACCCTGTTATCAAATGATTTCCTGAGCTTTATTAACAAGTCGCTGGTGTAAGGCCACTCAGTGAATGAACAAATAAATCTTCCTCCTTGTTCATTAACAAACTTTTTTAAAAAGATTAACTCGCTAACCGCCTTGAACCCGAACAAGTTAATAAGAGTTGATATGTTATTAAAACAAACCAGTGAATCATTACCCAGGACTTTAATCTTTTTCTTAACCAGCCTCTTAAGTGATTCAAGCCCCTCGTTATTAATTAATTTTTCATAAAAGTTGATAAGGAATAATGACTTACCTAAGTGCTTACTAAGTTTATAACCATAATTCTCAGCTTGTTCAATAAAAGCCTGTGATGGTTTATCAGTAACACATAAAACCGCTTTCAAACCCTTCTTTAAATGAGTCTCTAACAACTCCATAATAAAAGGCTCACTCTCCAGACCAGGCGAAGCCCATAAAAGCATTGAATCACTAAAAGGCATTTTCAGCATAATCCTAATTACTAACACCCCTAATAAAAACTTTATGAAGACTGTTTTAAGAAACCTTTTTATACTAAGATTAATTCTTACTTAGTTAATGGTTGAGGTTAGTTTTTATGTTGAAGTTATCAACGCCATCCTACTAATAGGCGGTTCATTATTACTATTATTCTGGCGTGAAGGAAGCTCTAAGAATAACAAACTAATAAGAGATATTGGACTAGTAATACTGCTTATAGGTTTTTATAAACTAATCAGCGTCGCGTTCCAGATAATTCAATTCAGCGAGTACATATTCGCTATCAGCAGCATCCCAGCGTTAATCGGCTTAGTTAAGCTAATGTTTGACCTTATCAATTACTTGGAGGCAAAGAAATGATTGCTGCTTACATTAACTTCGTGATGAACTTCTTAATACTGTTCGCCGTCTTCATTAACATGGTGTTATTCATCGCAGCTATATTTAAGGTTAAGGAGTACGGGTTGGAGTTACTTTTGCTTGGAATGCTTTCCTTTGGCGTACTATTTGGCATTCATGAGTTTGCTCAGTTAATAGTTACTTCTTATCAACTAGCTGGGGCTGAACCACCAATCGGCGACGCCCTGATTAGTGAGATGTTTTTACTAATGGCTTCAATGCTTATATTCGGCGTCGGAGTTACTAAGAATAAGTTAAAGAACTTTAGGCTGGGCAGGAAAAAGTAAAGATTTATAAAAAGGTTGCCTTATCTACTTTACATGAAAAGAATCCTAGTCATAGCAGGATTATTCGGCTTAATAGCTATTATTGCACCATTAATTAATAACTTAACAGGTAATTCAATAACCACTGAGCTGGACTGTGGTAACGGCTCAATGGATTACTATTACAGCCCTTTATGCAGCGCGTGCCAGGATACAACCCCCTTGATTAATGAGTTAATAAGTAATGGCTGCAACATTACTAAGATTAATGTCAAGGAGGATTACGAGCTAGCGCTCCGGCATAATGTTCATCACACCCCTACACTGATATATAATAATAGTGAAAGATTAGTTGGGCGGTTCAGCATCTTAGAGGTAAAAGATTTAATCAGCAGTTAATTATAACTTATTCATGTCTATCCCTTTATCATTAGTGCTCGGCGCCGGCTTGATTGATGGAATTAACCCTTGTGCTTTTGCAGTACTAATATTCATGACTAGCTACTTAACCAGGGCGGTTAAGTCAAAGAGGAAGGTGTTATTGACAGGTATTATTTACATATTAACTGTTTACGTTACTTACTTATTAGTAGGGATTGGCTTGTTATCAGTTGTCCAGCAGCCAGTGATATCTAACACTATCTACTTAATCGCTGGTTTTGTTGCTTTGATAACAGGCGTGCTTAACATTAAGGATTTCTTTCATTACGGCGCGGGCTTCACTCTTAGGATACCAGTATCGCAGAAAGGCAGGATTAGCCGTTGGGCTAGGAAGGGGACCATTCCAGCCACAATCATTCTTGGCTTCATGGTGTCATTATTTGAGCTGCCCTGCACTGGCGCGGTCTACTTCGCTATACTGGCAATGCTAGGGCAGTCAGGCGCCTTCATGACTGCAATTAATTACTTACTATTATATAATCTAATGTTCGTGCTGCCGTTAATAATCCTGTTAGCTGCTATTGTTCTTGGTTACAGCGTGAGCAAGGCAGAGGAGTTGAAAGAGGGGACAAAGGATTATATGAAGTTATTAAGTGGTTTATTATTAATTGGGCTCGGAGCCTGGATGCTCTGCAGCGTTTACACATAAATCAAAGCTGGAGAGCTCTAGAACTTATTCTAGAATGCTCTGCAGCGTTTACACATAAATCAAAGCTGGAGAGCTCTAGAACTTATTCTAG
>WJKC01000057.1 GCA_014729335.1 archaeon
CCCGGGCTTGCCAAAACACTCAGCCTTGAACCGGCTTCTAAGCTTAAGGAAGAACTCAACCGCCCACGGAATGAATAGTATTAAAGCAAACTTCTCAACATTACTGACAATAGCCACCACAGCAATAACCGCTCCAGTAGTGAAGTTAACACTGTCGCCCGGGAACACCCTGGCAGGGAACCAGTTGTAATTAAGCAGCGCGAATAAAGCAAAAGAGTAACTAATAGCTATGATGCTGCCAACCAGGCTGTTATTAAGAAAAGCATAGACCCCCAGGCTCAGCGTGGCAATGGCTCCCATTAAGACCTCCACGCCGTTAATACCTCCAAGCATGTTAGTGGCGTTAGCCGCGCCGGTTATGGCTATGGGGATTAATAATAAAATGTAGATAATGCCGAAGTCAACCGCGCCTATTAACGGCAGGGCCATGGTTGTTGAACCAGCCCTCACAGCCATTAAAGGAATAGCCGCTGGCAAAGGTAGTAACGGGAAGACCCACTGGCTGAAGCCCATCCGCTTGTACTTCTTAGCCCCTTCACGCTTCTTGTTCTTCTTAATCAAGGAGGTCATGTCCTCCAGCAAGCCGTTAAGCATTATCATGAAGATGCTGGTGGTGGCTGCGAATAATGTTATTAAGCCGGAGGTGTCATCATAGAGGAATACTTTAAGGAACACGAAGGTCAAGCACCCGCCTAGGAACCCGAACAGGACTGATGGACCAGATGTATCAACCACCCGGGTCTTCTTTTTTTTATTAACGTCGTAACCAACTAGTCCTTCAAGCTTAAATAACCTTATCACCCGCGGGGTGACCAGGTAGGTTGTGATGAACGCAATGACCGGGATTATCACTAATTCAAAAGTCATTATATAATAGGTAGAGATTATTCTTTCTTTTAAGCATTTACCATGCAGGCGACCCGTTATCAACCCATTCCTCAAGCACGTCGTAGTCTATCCTGTAAATCTTAATATCAGTTGGGTCCCGCTGGTAAAGGATTCCCTCCATCTTTAAAGGAGTCGGCGAGTTATAAACCAGTTCAAACCCCGGGATTGAACTATTAACCAGGTATAACTGGGTCATGAACCGGTTCTTAAGGTTTGATGGTATATGAATAACCCCGCCTGACACGAATTCAATGCATGAAGGCAGAGAGTTTGAGAAGTTAAAGGTTGTGCAGCCCTCATTCTGCTGGCATAAACAATTATACGGCAGGACCACGTTCTCGCCAGTATAAACATTGTATAATACTCCTAGTGGCTGGCCAAAATCCTGCTCCTCGTTCATTGGTATTAAGACGTTAACAACGTAGCTCTGCTCCGAAGGGAATAACAAGTCATCAATCACCAAGTCCTCGCCCACTTGTCCCGGACCAGTTGCTTGGTCAAAGACTAATATTGTGCTGAAGTTCTCCGGCTGGTAAAAAGTGTTCTCTATCCGCTGCTTGAAAACAAAAGGCGAGTAATAACCAGGCCTGCCTCCAATATTAGCCATCTGGACGTACTTAAGCACGTCGTCATCAACCACTAATAAGTAATTAGGCCGCTGCCCTGTCTCGTTGTTCTTAAAGTAGTCAAGCGAGTGGTAGACCTCTGTGATATTGTAACCACTGAAGGTCCTGCCGCCAATAATCTCATCCCAGTCAACCCGGTAGTTGCCGCCGTCAACAGTGGTTGCCCGCTCACCCATTGCCTGAACCCAGTAACCGTAATCCCACCAGTGGGTGAAGACTGCTCCAGGGTCAGTGTTATTCCTAACCCATGCCAGGGACGCGTCCCAGTCATCAGTGAGGCTGGGCCAGTAACTAAGGGCTGTTGCTGAGACAGTGATGAAGCCCCAGTAAATGACTAGTCCGGCTATTAAGTATGGGATGTTAGAGTAAACTTTGTCACCACTCCATTTCTTAATCAGGTTAGATGCGCGGGTTATAGCGTAAGCCCCTATTAATACAAATATAGGGGTGCTGGCAAAGATTATCCTAACAGCTCCCCGGGTTGCTATGATGCTGAGAGCGAACCATGATAATAGTAATAACTTGCCGGGCGTGACTTCACGCCAAGCCTTGCTCTTAGGATGGGACAGGAAGAACCCCGCCATCACCAAGCCCAGCAGGGGCAGCGTGTATAAGTAAGTGCTTTCAAAAAAAGCGTTAACAGCGTAGTAAGACTGGTCATTGATGAACTTGCTGAACATGAAGAAGAACATGAAAACCGTGAAAGCAGTTATCAGGATTATTGACTTCTTCTTAAATTTACGCAGCACTTCATGAAGTAATAATATTGAGCCGGTGATGAATAACGGGATGAACCACCTTAAACGCTGCCACCAGTCAACCCCCCGCTGAGGGTCATAGGAGTAAGGAGCTTGGTTCTCAGTGACTGAGACGCAGAAAGGGCAGGTGCCGAATGGGTGTATTATTGTCTCAATTATCTGGTTAGTCTTACCCACGAGGTCAAACAAACCTGTTAATTGAACGACTGGCATGGCAACTGCCAGGGCAACCGCTAGTATTAACCCAAAGTAGTAACTGTCAGGCCACTTTTTCCCCCCTCGTTTATTAATGTATAATTCATAGACCAGTACTTTAAGCAGCACCACCCCAGCAGTTAGGGTTGGTATGAGGAATAAGTCACGCCTAATCAGTGTCGGGAAACCGCCATACCTAAGGGTCAGGGTCGCATTCATTATCATCATCGGAGCGTACCAGCAGAAGAAGGTGATTATGTTCTTATTAGTCAGGCGGTTCATCAAGGTTAGTATCAGGAAGGTTAAGCCGATGCTGATGAATAAGAAGTTAGCCCCGCCCCAGCTAAGACCTGACATGCCCGCTAGTAACCCTGCTATTAAACCATGGATTAATACTTTTTTCAGTTTCTTAGCTTTAAATGACTTTACTAGGAAGAATATCATGCTGAACCAGAATATCATTGCCATATTTTCCTTGTCAGAGAAGCCGGCAATGGTCCTGAAAAGGAATGACGGCGCGAATGCCAGGAAAGCGGTTGCTATGATTGCTGTCTTCTTGTTGAATAACTCCTTAACCATTAAGTAGAAGAATGACATGCTTATGACGAACGCGACCACTGGGTAGATGATAGAGTAATCCATTAATTCCCCGCCAAATAAAGGGCTGAAGATTAAGTACAAGCCCGCCACAAAGTAAGTGCCGGCTTGATGCTCTCTGAAAATGAGGAATCCGTCAGGGAAGTACCTTAACTCGTCAACCTCCGGGATATAACCATTCTCCAATAACATTTCAGTGTACCGGTGGAAGCCGTAAGGGTCCAACCCCAGCAACCTGCCCTTATAATTAGGGATGCTGAGCGTCCGGACCCAGGCACCTATTAGTATGATGCTGATGACCCCAGCGTAGAATAGAATCTTCTTATTATCTTTAAGAAAATTAATAGCGTCAGTGAAGTCTATTTCATCCTCGTCAGCCGGTTCCTCACTGGCTGCTCCTTTCTTAGGCGTCAGCCACTTCTTGACTTTCTGACCTATCTCTTTAAAGTTAATCTCTATCTCGTCATCATCTTTTGCCAAATTTTTTTCATCCTCCTAGTGAAATAAATACCTCTATTAACCCGCTGATTATTAAGGTAACGCTAGCGAGTATAATCAGGTCTATTGAGTCAAGCAACACTTCTTTAAATTTCTTACTTCTAGGCTTATACCTGATTACTGCAGCGCTGATTATTCCCCCGGCAATGCCTGCCATGAAATAAGCAATAATCTCTGGCACGCCGTGAATCAAGTACTGGCCGAACCCTATCGGAATAGCGTGGAAGTACGAGAGAGCGTTCTGAATATTTGAGGTGATGACGTTGCCAATAGCTGTTCCAAGTACGCTGGCGTTCCAGGCAATGATGAATATTGCCCCAGCACCGTATAACAAGCTGAATAACAGGCAGAAGAATAATACTTTGAAGTTATTAGCTAGTATTATCTTCAAGTAAGTTGTTTGTATATAACCCCCTTGTATGCCCGAGTTGATATTGTTTATAGTGTTAATCTGGCTTGAGAACACCCTGGCTTTGATTTCAGGCGGCAGCACCAGGTACCAAGTGGTGAATGATAATAATAAGCCAAAGAACAAGAAGAAAACCACTCCAAGCACGTCCTTATGATTGCCGATTAATGGGAACTCTTTTTTTGAGAAGTCCTCGCCACCCTCCATTTTTAATACGTTAACCAGAATTGGGATGCAAGCCATGGTGGTTAAGAATACAACGCTTATTGAGGGGTTGTCAGGGAACACCCAGAGACTTAGTGCTATGCCGGCGCTTGATGACAACAAGCCCATTAGGAACATCTTCCAGCTTTTTTCACGGACCTCTGACGGGCTGAGTATTGATTCAAACACCATTGCCTGGTTCAAGCCTCCTGCTCCTGCCCTGGAATCCCTCGCCTGTCTCCTTGGTCTTGATTAAACCCTGTTTTTCTAAACGGTTGATGTACCGCCTGAAACTCCTGATGCTTAGCTTGCCACCGTGCTTTTCCTTGTACTTCTTGTAAGCGTCGCCGCTGATTATTCCTTTATTATTCTTTATTATCTTAACTATCTTCTCCTCATGACTGTTTAGTTTCTTTGGCAGCGAGTCAGTCATCTTACCTAACACTTCATTAACATGTTTTAACAGTATCTTGCGGCTGGCGTCTTGTTCAGCCCGCCTGCCCGCTTCTAATAAGATGGTTATTGCCCGCCTGACATCAGTCTCTGAGTTAATGCTTACCTCGTGTATCACTTTATCACTGACCACTCCCTGCCTAAAGGCTTGTTCAGCCCGCCTCTTAATAATGTTCTTCATCTCCCTGGTGGTGTAAGGCTTGAACTCTAAGTTGTTAAGGTTTAACCGCGAAATCAGCCTCGGCTCTAAGTAAGTCTTGTACTTAGGGTTGTTGGTTACTAGTAATACGCTGACGCTGTCTAGTTTTAATAATGAGTATATTATGTTAACGTCCTTGACTTTATCCACCTCATCAAGGCATATGACCACGCCCTTGTCTCTTAATTTTTTGAAAGCATTGCTTATTATCTCGTCAGTCGGCACGCCTTTAGGAGGGTATAGCATCCCTGTCTTGCGGGCTATTTCCAAAGCCATTGTATGGGTTGTCTGGTTCTCCCAGCAGTTAATATAGATTGGCACCACCTCGTTGCCGCTTGCCTCTTTCAGCTCCTGGAAAACGAACCGGGCGCTCGCTGTCTTACCTAACCCTGGCATGCCGTAGATGAACACGTTGCTGCCCCGACGTTTATGGAATAATGGTTTCAGGTAGTCAGCGATTATCTTAATCTCCTTATCTCTTTCAGGCATCTTGTAAGGGATGAATTTATAGTCAAGAATACTTTCATCCTTGAATATTGTCTCGTCATCCATTAGTATGTCCTTGAACAAGTCCCCCATGTTTTTTATCGGACGCGACGAGTCTTATTAAAGGTTCCGTTAATGATTCTCTTGTCAAGGGTTTCAAACCTTAGAACTTGGTTGAATAAGTTGTCTTGTTCCTTCCGAGGTTCTTTAATGGTTATTCTATACTTTGGTGTTGACTCCTTGATACATAATTCTTTCTTAGCATAGTTTTTATAATGCTTTGCCGGCGGCATTGACCAGTTAATATACCCCTTCTTCATTTAGTCACTTTTTACTGATGAGAGTTTTATAATATTTATTGTGGGTTGAAACATATTTAAATTAGTTGAAGCCTTCTAGATTACTTAATGGGTGTTGATTTAAAGGACCTGGTGCCTAGAAGTAATGTTTCAATTGATGATTTGGAAGGCAAGAAACTAGGCGTTGACGCTTTTAACTGGCTTTATCAGTTCTTGTCAATTATCCGCCAGCGAGACGGCACGCCGCTGAAGGATTCTAAGGGCAGGGTTACCAGTCACTTAACCGGCTTGTTTTACCGCACTGCTAAACTATTAGAGGCGGGAGTTAAGCTCTGCTACGTCTTTGACGGCAAGCCGCCTGAGTTTAAGAAAGTCACTGCCTCCAGGGTCAAGCGCCGGAAAAAAGCCCGGAAAGCTTATGAAAAAGCTAAAGCAGCTGGTGATTATGAAAAAGCTTATTCTAAAGCCATGCAGTCATCACGACTAACTAGTCAGATGGTGATTGACGCTAAGAAGTTACTGGAAGCGTTCGGCTTGCCAGTAATCCAGGCGCCCAGTGAGGGCGAGGCTCAGGCAGCTTTCATGACTTTAAAAGGTGATTTATACGCTGCAGCAACCCAGGATTACGACGCGGTCTTGTTCGGCGCGCCAAGGGTTATCCGAAACCTTAATATCACTGGCAGGCGCCGCAGGGGAAATGCTTACGTTTCAGTCAGCCCTGAACTGGTATTGTTTGATGAGGTTCTTAAAGAGACATCTTTATCTCATGAAGAGTTAGTGACTCTGGCAGTTCTTATCGGCACTGACTACAACCCGGGCGGGGTTAAGGGCATTGGACCTAAGAGGGGTTTGAAGCTGGTGAAGGAGCACGGAGTTGACGCTTGGAAAGAGGTTAACTGGGACTGGGATATCAACCCCCCTGACATAATTGGCTTCTTCATGAACCCGCCGGTATTAAGTGATTACGAGTTATCCTGGAGAGCGCCTGACAAGGATAAGATTATTAAATTATTAGTTGATGATTATGAGTTCAGCAGAGATAGGATTAGCAGCACTCTTAAGAAGGTGATGAAGGCTGCTGGTCAAGCTGGTTTAGGAGAGTTTTTATAAAGCGTTATGGAGCTTAAAGAGTTAATTAAGAACCCTGGAGAGTTAAGGGAGTTGATTAAACAAGGAATTGTTGACCCTGCTGATGTTAGGAGGGAGGTCTGTGATATTAAGCGTCACGAGCCGTTGGATGAATTAATCAATGGTTTGATAAAGGATTTAAACCCTGTTCCTTGTTTTGACTATGATGGTGATGAAGTGATTAAGAGCTTGGAAGCTGATGCTGCCGGGACTGACAAGCATTATAAAGCAATGATTCACAACGAAGTACTAAGTTATACTAAAAAACGTGATAAGGGTGTTAAGCAAGCAGTGAATACCAACCTTATATGGTACATCTTAGCTGAACGGCTGGGTCATTTTTGTTTGAAAAAAGCGCCCACTGACTTCTTAGGAAAGATAGCTGCTTATTCTGTTTATCTAACCAGCAGGCGAGTCGGCGCAGGCGTGACCTGGGACGACCTCGGTGATAGAATTAATTTAAAAACCAGCACTTTAAGGGATTATTCTAAGACTGTTATGAAGAAATTATTAGGCGCTAAGTTTCACTTGTTTTGGGATAGGAGTTTCTTGTTTAAACAGGACTACAAGAAGTTACTGGACGACCTTGATGTTCCTTACTCTAAGATTGGTTCACTTCTTAGTGTTGATTGCTCAGAACTAACTGTTAAGCAGTTAAATAAGATAAACGGGTTGGAGCACTCAATCTCTTCTTACAGTGATGCCAGGGGTTATGGTTACCAAGGCTTCCTTAAATCAAGGTATTATGATAAGTTAATGAATCAACTAACCACCAACAATTTTTTTGAAAAAGAGCCTTGCTAGGCTTAACTCTTTTATACTGTTAAAGTTTTAGTATTAATATGAGATTGCATGCTTACGTGTCAGGCGTTGTTCAAGGAGTCTTTTTCCGGAAGAACACTAAGGAGCAGGCTAATCGCTTAGGGCTTAAGGGCTGGGTTAAAAATCTTAGTGACGGCAGGGTTGAAGTAGTGGCTGAAGGTGAGGAGAGTAAGTTAAAAGAATTATTAGAATGGATTCATCAAGGACCGCCGAGCGCCAGTGTTACTGGTGTTGAGTCTGAGTGGCTTGAATCAACCCGCGAGTTTAAAGGTTTTAGAATACTTTATTAAAGCAAGACTTATTAGAATTTTTTGATGAATGTTCAATCTTTTATTAAAAAGTATGACGAACCATCACTCTTTAAGGAGTTATTAAAGAAGGGAGCTGAGTTCAGCGTTGATGAAATATCTGTTAAATGCGATGCTGGCAGCTTGGTCAAGGTCAAGCTTAAACCATTAATCAAGGATTATGCTACTAAGGGTATAATAAACCTTAACTGCCCTAAAAGCAAGAAGTTAAAGTTTAGCCTGAAGGAATTATTCAACTCGATTAGTGAAGGCGGGTTTAAATTAGAGACCTGTCCTCTCTGCAACCAGAGACTGCTCCTTTTTAAAATCAAGGTAAGAGGTTTAAGTATCTCTTATCATAAGATTCATGGTTTATTCGAGCACCCTGAAAAAGTTGCAGGTGACGCTGATATTAAGAAGTTACTTACTTCTTTTTCTTAAAGAAGTTCTTAGCAGGCCCTTCCTTTATTGCCCAGCCAAAACCGATGCCGATAGCGAGGCTTAAGCCGAGGCTGATGCCCAGGACAATGAATTTGAACGAGTCCTCAAGCAGGCTGGTATTTGTTAAACCAAACTTTGGCAGCGCCATTACCAGGGCGAAGAACATGATGACCCCGTAGATTAACTCGCTGGCCCCTTCATTAAAAGGCAGCTCCATCTTACTAACCTTTTTGCGAATAAAGTCAGCGAATAATAAGCCGAGGATTATTATGCCAGCGCCGATTGATAACTCAGGCACCGCTTTTATCAAGGTGTCAAACATCTCTGATAAGAATATTAACCCAGCCCTGACCGAGGCTTCTTTAAGGAATATTATTAGTATATAATACTTAACTATTAAGCTGGCAGTATTAGCAATATTAATATTATAAAGTGATTCTTTAAGCTTTGACTTCTTAATCCAGTCATCAACTTTTGAAGCAATTAATAACTTCTTGATTACGAACTCGCTTATCTTAGCCACGAACCAGCCGAATACTAGTATCAGCAACGCGGCAATGATTCTAGGCACGCCCAATATTATTGCAGTGCTCGTCTCCTGCAACACTTGGGCTGGCAGTTCAATTATTGAATAGAAAGTCTCATTAGCCATTAATATTAATAAAATAAAGGTTTCTTTTAAATATATTATGAGGCTTGAAGAACAAGTGGTTAAGGAGCGTGAAAGAGCCATTCTAGCGTTTAAGGAGCTAAAAGTCAATGACTTACCGGGCGCTAGGGACTTGTACGAGCTGGCTAAAGCGTACTATGACGACGCCCTGCACTTCTATGATAAAGAAAAACTGTTGGAGGCTTTTGAGTTATTCGCCTATGTCTGGGGCTTGCTGGACGCCGGCGCCCGATTAGGCTTGTTTGACCCCGGTGCTGCGCGGCGACACTACAAGATTGAACAATAACTTTTTAAATCATTCAAAGGGGCTGTCGCCCCTCTTGACTCCTCTTCTATTTTTTTTATCAATAACTTTTTAAATCATTGAGCGTTCTCTTCTCTGTTAATGAGCGAGAATTGCATCTCATGCAGTAAGAATATTAGTTCAATTGACAACAGCGTTATCTTTGACTGCCCTGAGTGCGGCGAGGCAATTGTTAGGTGCGGCGAGTGCCGGCGCCAAGGAATTAATTATAAATGCAAGTGCGGTTTCAAGGGGTGGTGAGGGTTGTCCAACGTTATCATGACCATTAGGGTAATGCCAAAAGGTTTAGAAGTGAATCTTGACAAGTTAAAGAAAAAGATTATTGAAAAATTAAAAGAAGTTGTTGAAGGAGAAGTTGGCTTTAAAAAACAACCAATCGCTTTCGGCCTTAACGCTCTTGACTTAACACTAATAGTGCCAGAGGACAAGGGGTCACTGGTTGAAGAGACATTATCAGGTATAAAGGGCGTCCAGACAGTGAATGTTCAGAGCGTCAGCCTAGTCTAAGAATAACTGCTTTACTATCAGGGAATATTCCCTCCTTCTTGCAGATTTTTTTAAAACCATAATCTTCCAGCATCCCTATCCGCTCCTCATCACCCTCCTTCTCAATAACTGCTAGCGGTTCCCCTGCCCGCCTGATTATTGACTTTAGTATCAGTGAGTGCTCTGGCCTGAGATGCCAGTGGGTTAACTCATTAATACCAGCTAACCGTCTGACTATGACAAAGCCCTTAACCCCGTTATCCTCAACAACAATGGTTGTTAAAGCATTCTTTAAAACTGTTTCAAGCACGTTCCGGCTGACACCGCTTAAAGCGCTGATAACTGTTAAGTCACCAGTCCTGAGCTCGCGCGTTATCATAAATACTTATAACCGCGAAGAGGTTATAAATTATTCGTGTTAAAACGAGTGGTGAGGGATATTGAGACCTTGAAGATTCAAGGCGCATCTAACGTGGCGCGCGCCGGTCTGAAAGCACTGGACCACGTTGTGAGGCGGTCAATGGCTGATTCAAAAAAGGAGTTAGTTAAAGAGTTAAAAGCTGCCAGCAAGAAACTGGTTAACGCCCGGGAGACCGAGCCAATGCTCCGGAACGCTGTCAGGTACATCTTTTGGAAGGTTGCTGATATTAGTGTTGATAATTATAAAGCCAAGACCCGTGAGATAATTAACGGGTTATACGGCACGGTTAATGACGCTAAGAAGAAAGTGTTTGAGATAGGGGCTAACGTTATCAAGGACAGCGACCGAGTCTTAACTCACTGTCATTCGAGCAGCGTCATGGGCATTATCAAAGCAGCCAAGCCCCGAGAGGTTATCTGCACTGAGTCAAGACCCAAGTACCAAGGCAGGCTGACTGCTAAGGAGCTAGTGAAGAAGGGTATTAAGACCACCATGATTGTTGACAGCTCAGTGGCTAATCACGTCAGGAGTGTTGACGCGGTACTGATTGGCTGCGACGCCATCACCCCTAACAAGGTGATTAATAAGATTGGCTCTTACGGTATTAGCCTCTTATGCGAGAAGTACGATGTCCCATTATACGTCTGCTCCACAAGTTATAAGTTTGACCCTGAATCAATTATTGGCAAGGGAGTGGTGGTTGAGCAGCGAAGCCCCAAGGAGGTCTGGCGCTTCCCGCCCAAGGGCTTGAAGATTCTAAACCCTGCTTTTGACTTTGTTGACTATGATAACATTTATTCCTTCATTAACGAGCTGGGATTATTCAGCCCTGACTCGCTTTTCATCACGTTGAAGGATAGTTATGAATGGATGTTTGAGAAGGTCAGGTAAAGATTATTAAGCATTCATTCTATCCTTTTACTCATGCGTTTCAAGGTTAAGAAACTAAACATTTCCGGCGGCAGCCACTTAATAGTGGTTATGAACGAGGTGACTGCCGGGCTGGAGGGCGTCCACGCAAGCAGCAGGGTTAAGTTATCTAATCATAAGAAGAGCATTATCAGCGTTGTTGACATAGCTGACAAGGAAGTGTTAGGGAGGTACGAGCTCGGATTATTCGACGAGGTGGTTGAAGCCCTTGGGGTTAAAGCCGGCGACGAGATAGAGGTTAACCCCGTGTCCCAGCCCCCGAGCGTTAATTACATTAAGAAGAAGCTTGACGGCTTAGAATTAAGGCCTAACGAGATTAAGGAGATTATCGGCGACGTGGTTAGCAATGAATTATCACAAGTTGAGATGAGCGCGTTCGTCACCGCCACTTACACCCGCGAGTTAACAATGGATGAGACTTACCACTTAACCAAGAGCGTTATTGAGACAGGTCACAAGGTTAGTTTTGGCAAAGGGATTATTGCTGACAAGCACTGCGTTGGCGGCATCTCAGGCAACCGGACCACCCTTATCATTATACCAATCATTGCCAGTCTTGGTTTAAAGATTCCTAAGACCAGCAGCCGAAGCATCACCAGCCCGGCTGGCACGGCTGACACCATGGAAGTGTTAGCCCCTGTCGAGTTGTCATTAAAAAAGATTAAGAAGGTGGTTAAGAAAGCAGGCGGCTGTGTTGTCTGGGGCGGGGCTATGAACCTGGCAGCAGCTGATGACAAGCTTATCAGCGTCCGCCACCCATTAGCTCTTGACCCGTTGGGTTTAATGCTTGCCAGCATAATGGCTAAGAAGAAAGCAGCTGGCAGCACTCACGTCATAATTGATATACCATTGGGCAAGGGAGCTAAGACTAAGAGTATTGGCGAGGCCAAGTACCTGGGCAGGCAGTTTGAAGAGCTTGGTCAGCGACTAGGTATGAAGATTAAGGTCTTAATAACTGACGGCAACAAGCCTATTGGCAAGGGCATTGGACCGGTTTTAGAGGCTCGTGACGTGTTATGGATACTTGAGCGCGACTCCAGGGGGCCGGTTGACCTTCGTGAGAAGAGTTTGTACCTGGCAGGCGAGTTGTTGGAGTTAACCGGTAAGGCTAACCCTGGCGAGGGTCTGGGCATGGCTACCCGGGCGCTTGACAGCGGCGCGGCTTTAAAGAAGTTTAAGGAGATTATCAAGCTTCAAGGAGGCAAGCCTGTCTCGCCTGATAAGTTAGAACCAGGCAAGCACTCGTTTGAAGTGAAGGCGCCTAGGGGCGGTATTATTAGGTTAATTAATGATGACTTGATTTCAAGGATTGCCCGCAGGGCTGGGGCGCCGGTTGATAAAGGCGCCGGCATCTATTTGTATAAGAACGTTGATGACTACGTTGAGAAAGAGGGCGTGGTGATGACCATCTACGCTGAGAATAAGCGTTTGCTTAAAGAAGCCAGCAAGTTAGTGTCAGAGGACTTATTTAAGATTAAGTAGGAAGTCCATGACTTTTTGATGCAGTGAAGTTGCAAAGTAATCTTTTACTTCCTCAGGCTTAACCCATTTAATCTCAGTGAACTTCTCACCAGCCCTCTCCTCACCACTAGTTGCTGTGCAGTAATAATAGATTGATAAGAACTCCCTTTTCTCAGGGTAAGTCTTGGCAAACACTATCTTATCAACCCTTACTTCCAGCCCAGTCTTCTTTTTAATCTCTAGTTTCAAGTAGTCTTCCACTTCTTGTTCATAGCCTGGCCTGCCCCCGGGAAAACACCAAGTTAATTCTTTTATGTAAGGGTCTTTTTCCCGCCTGCCAATAAGCACCTTCTTAGTCTCAGGGTTATAGATTATCCCTAAAGCATTAACAAGGAATACTCCTCTGTTAAATTCACTCCAGTTCATTAATTAATTATAAGCAGGTAAACTTTTTAAATGGTTATTAATTTTCTGTTTCTCATGGGTCGGATTAGGACTGTGGAGATCAGGAGCATAACTGATAAAATATTAGGTAAATACAGCTTGGATTCATTCTCTGACAAGTTCAGGGATAACAAGGAGCGGCTTAAGTCACTAGCCGAGGAGTTCCCGAGCAAGAAGGTTCTTAACCGGGTGGCCGGCAATATCACCCGATTGTTTAAAGATAAGCGCGCTGAGATGAAAGAATTATTAGAAGGCGGTCCTCAAGAGATTGAAGATGAATCTTTATCCTAACACTCGCTGAATGGTTTGTCCTAAAACTTATAAACACTGCTTGTTATTACTGAAAACATGACTAGCTATCAACGTGATGGTCCCTGGTAGAATAGTTAGTCTTACTAAGAGTGATTTACCCTGGTTTTATTCTTAACTGCCTAGTTGACTTTATCGGCTCCACTCAGTACCGGGCTGTTAAGGAGATTTCAAGAAGACACGACCTTGCAACTTCAACTATTAAGTACGTTTTTCGTAAACTAGTAGCTCAGGGTTTAATTTTTTATGACAGCGCCATCACGTTCACTCTTAAAGGAATGAGGGAGGTGTTATGTGATGAGTGAAGAAGTTGCTGAGTTCCTGAAAGAGTTCTACCCCGGTCTTTATGGTAAGATGGCTTCAGAGGCTTTTATCAGAGAACCAGCTAAGTATAATACAAAGGTCTTAGGCAGGCAAGTGGTTAAGGGAGTTATGTGCTATGAGGATACCAGCTTCAACGATGTTAGTATCAAGTTATTAGCAGGCGACTTGCAGTCTCTCAGGCGGTTAATTGAGCCGGTGAAGCCCTGCCGGTTGTCAATCAAGGTGCCTGAGTCATTAAGTGATTACGTTAATAACTTATCAACTATTGGCTTTAAATTAATTGCTAAGGATTACAGTAACAGCCTGAACGAATATTTATTAGTGCTGAGCTACTCAGGTGATACTCATGGCTGATAATGTTATTGACGCTTTTGGCACCGAAGGGGCTTTGCCCCTCTCGACACCCCTTAGAGGTGGTGTTAAGTGACTGAGGGTAATGTTATTGACGCTTTTGGCACCAGCGAGATTCGTGATTATGACAAGTTATTCAGGGAGTTCGGGGTTGAGGACTTCACCAAGCTGGATGCGCCTGACCCATTAACTACCATGCGGCGCGGCATAGTGTTCGGCCACCGGGATTTGAAGCCGGTGTTAAAAGCCATGAAGAAAGGAGAGAAGTTCGCGGTTATGAGCGGCATCAAGCCGTCTAATTACTTTCATATTGGGTCTAAGATGGTGGTTGACGAGATAGTTTATTTTCAGAATCACGGCGGCTTAGTTTATTACACCTTTGCTGATGTTGAGACACTCGCTGATAACGGCTTATCATTCAAGGAGTCAAGAGAGTACGCCAGGGACAACCTATTAGACTTAGCTGCTCTTGGTCTTGACCTGGATAAGGCTAAGATCTACCTGCAGTCAGAGGAGCCGACAGTCCTGAAACAAGCTCACGTCTACGCCCGTAACGTTACTAATAACATGCTAGAGGCAATCTACGGCGAGCACCCTGTGAGGATTTACATGGCAGTCCTTGTGCAAGTAGCTGACATACTATTACCCCAATTGGAGCACGGACCAATGCCTGTGGTGGTGCCAGTGGGTTTTGACCAGGACCCTCACATAAGATTGACGCGCGACATCGCAAGGAAGCATAAGTTAATGCCGCCTGCTTCAACTTATCATAAGTTCATCTGCTCATTACTAGGAGTGGAGAGGAAGATGAGCAAACGGGAGCCTCAGGGAGTGATATACCTTAACGAGGACCCTAAAAAAGCTCGTAAGAAGATAATGAAGTACGCTTACAGCGGGGGCAAGCCGACTGTTGAAGAGCACCGGGAAAAAGGCGGCGACCCAAGCGTTGACGTTTCATACCAGTACCTCACTTACTTGATGAGTGATGATGAGAAGTTGAAGAAGATACGGAGGGATTATGAGAGAGGTGACTTACTCAGCGGCGACTTGAAAAAGATACTGGCAGACCATGTTGAGGAGTTCTTAATAAACCATCAGAAGAAGCGTGAGAAGGCAGGGAAGAAGGTTGATAAAATACTAGCTTAGTATCTTATCTCTTATTTTTTCAACACTCCGTCTTAATTTATCCTCTTTAACCCCCAGGGTGTTCTCACCGCCGCGTATCACTTCCTTTCCTTTAACGTAGACGCTTTTAATTGCGTTAACATTCATTAATTTAGCTAGCAACTCGCTCACGGTCTTGAAAGGCTTTAACTCTTTTAAATCTATTAGTGAGAAGCTCGCATCCATTCCCGGCGCTAACTGCTGATGCGTCAGGCAGTAGGCTTGTTCAATAGTGATGCCTGTCTTCTTATGAGACTCCCACGCCTCTTTTAACACCGAGGCGCTAGGGTTCCATGCAAAGATGTCAGTTCCAATCCTGACTTGGACATTATTCCTTAACATGTCTTTTATTGGAGCCTGATTGCCTGTTATTGAGTGGTTGCTCGTGGGGCAGTGAAGCACTGGCACGTCGTGCCGGCTTAGTCTTAGAACATCCTTTGAGTCAGCGTAGGTGCAGTGAGCTAGCCTTACGTCATGGTCCAGCATCCCAATATCATGTAAGTACTCAATAGTCCGCTTGCCGGTTAATTCCTTCATGTGCCTTACCTCTTCCATTGTCTCGCAAGCGTGCATGTGGATTGGCAGTTCATGCTCCCTGGCAAACGCGAGCCCGTCCCTCATTAACTGAGGCGTGCACTCATACTCGTTAGCCAGTCCTAGTATTATCCTCTTTCCGTACTCCTTCTTTAGTTTTAATGTCTTGTTTAATTGTTTCTTAGGGTTGCCTGCCTCTTTATGAGCGTCCTTGACTGCTATGCACTCAGTATAACTCATCCCTGTTTTTTTAAAGGCTTTAATCACCGGCTCAGGGTCCATGTCCATCGCGTCCACGTGAGTCACCCCGTTCTTCAGGTACTCAAGGCAGGCTAGCATTGATGACTTGTAAGCATCACTCTTTGTTCTCTTCTTATGCATCTTGAAGCCAATTGAGTCAAAATAGTCATATTTATTCATGCCAAGAGCTGTCCCCTTCATCAGCCTGCTTGCCAGGTGGGCGTGGGCGTTTCTTAAGCCCGGCACTAATAATAAGCCTGAACCGTTAAACCCGCTTGTTAAACCCTTTTTAATGTAAAGGATTTTATCCTCAAAGTATAAGTCCCGCTTAACTAGTCTGCCTTTAACTAGTAGTGTTAGGTTGTTGATTATCATTTCTTAGTAATGTTTTTAACGCTGCTAGTCCTTATTAGAGTTATGAAGTTAAAGGACTTCTGCCTCTGGGCTAAGACGCCTGGAATGCAGGTTAACATGTCAGTGTTATTAATGGTTATATCCTTCTCAGGTTTTATTTACACTTACTACGCGTCTCTTTACTGGCCCTTAACCCTTTCATCGCCGATAATGGGCACTTTCCTAGCACTAGGATTATTCTACCTTGGCTATACCTTAATCCTGTCTTACTTCATGATAAAGAATTATTATTTTTGAATAACGTAGGACTCGCCTTGATGGTAGTACTTAATCTCTCTGATTTTATTATTGCTGATGATAGTGAATTCATCAGGCACCCGGCTGATTAAGTAGTGTTTTGGGCTGAAAAAATCCCTCTCAACCCCTTTGAACTCAACTTTCCCCTCTATTTCAAGTATAACATTATCTAAACCCTTGAAATCATCCTTTTTAAGAGTGATGTTATTCATATTAGATGATTAATTAGGAGTTGCTCTTTAAGTACTTTTTTAGTTTTTGCTGCCGGCTCTTATCAACTATATTTCTGTTTGGCGGCTCCACACGAGCAAACTTGTAACCCCAGTCCTTTAGCATTCCCTCAGCGTTCTTGCTCATGCCAGGAGCCGCGATGTAGCCAACAACTTTTTTTACTCCTTTAACTTTTTTTATTTTCTCAACGTACCGCCTTAGCTGCTGCACTGCGTTCAACCCGGCGGTCACTCGCTTGCACTCAATTATTACCAGTGTTCCCTTGCCGTTATGACCCATCACGTCAATGAACCCGTACTTTGTCTGCTCTTCAAGACTCACCGGCTTGAAGTCATCACTGATAAGGTACGGCTTCTCATAAATCATTCGAGCCATATCAGCCTCGCTCCCAACAATTGACACCTCCTCAGCATCGCTTAGCTCGGCTGAGACTAACAGGTTAACTTTTGAGATGTTAATCATCATGTGCTCGCGAGGGTTAATGGATTCAGCAGTGATTACTAACGCGTCACCAGTTTTGAATTTAATACTCGCCCCTTCCTTAATCCAGTTAATAGGGTTCCTGCCAGTGGGCTTATGAACCAGCAGGGTATTGTCCTGCTTGATTGTCACTACGCGCTCACCCCGCTCCAGTTTAGAGTAAGCCCTTCCCTCGTACTTGACCATGCACTCGCAGTACAAAGTGATTAATTCCCGGCGCCTTAACGCGTGCTCTAACACGTTCTTGGCTGTTTCAAAATCAGGTTCAACATGACTTCTCATATTAAGGTTAAATTATTATTAACTTGTTAATAATTCTTCTTCAAAACAGGAACCCTTTATTTCCTCTGGAGTTGTTCTGGAAGGCTTTTCTGAGCCTCCTAAAAAGGTTTAATTATTTTCAATATAGAAAAGAATTGAGTGTTTTTGTTTCCTTTAGAAACCTTTATTAACTCTTATTGGCAATTAATCTTTGATATGAGTGAGTTTGGTATTGGTTTTCATCATGAGCTGCCTTTAACAGATAATGACCTTGTTTACTGGCTGGCTGAGGATGAGAAGTTATACTTTGCCCGTCGAAGTGATTATAATAGCACTGTTAAGGAGGTATTAGTTAATGATTTGAGGGCTGATATGATTAACTTGTCACGCTTGCTTGTGAAGCCTGAGCTGGAGTTTAAGTTAAGAACAACAAATGAACTGGTTGGTTTTAGAAAGGCTAATAGCATTACTTACATGATTTTTGAAGGGGCGAGGGAGTTCTCTGCTGATAATATTCATTACTCTCTTGGCATCTTTAAGGGTTATTATGAATTGTACTTTAAGGGTGATTATAAGAGTGATATATTGCCTCTTGTTAAGTGATTAGTATTCCAGGCTTGCCAGGCATGGCTTGCCCTGCTTTCTTTTCCTTTGAGTTCTCCGCGTCTATTACCTCCATCTTGGCTCCGAACTCTTTTTCAAGGTAGTCCTTTGTCTGCACTATTGTCTCCAGCTCCCGGCTCTTTTCTATTATTGTTTTTGGAATCCTTGACACGTCCTTGACTAGTGATTTTATTATCCTGGTTGCTTCCTTGCCGTGCTCCTTGACTGTCTTAACCTTCATTACTTCTTTGATTAACTTCTTGAAGTCTCGCTTGTTCTTTGACTTAACCACTTTTTTTATCAGCTCGTACTTCCAGTCATGGCTGATGAATAATGTAATCTTCCTCGGCTCTTTCTTAACCAGTTCAACTACCTCGTTGATATCGCTTATTAGGTTAATGATTATTTTTTCATAATTCTCTATTCCGGGCTTAATCATTGACTTCTTAATCTTTGGGTATTTTTTTAGCGACACGAACTCTTTGCTTCCTAGCTCCTCGTTTATCTCCTCGCATAAGTGGGGGATTATCGGCTCCAGGGCTATTATCCATTTTGGAATAATGGTTCTTAAAACCGAATTGTAGTCTTTTACCGAGACCCTGTTGCGGTAGTAGTTAACCTCGTTTAGGAATTTGAAGAATATGTTAACAGCGTAGGCGCGGACCTCCATTTCTTCTCCCTGCTTCTTAGCATCTTTTAGCCTTGAGTAGAACCTTGAAACAATCCATTTGTCAATGTAGTCAAGCTTCTTCTTCGGCTTTGCCTTGGACGCTGCCATGCATAAGTTATAGAAGCTTTTGAGTT
The DNA here is from genome assembly GCA_014729335.1 of archaeon. GTDB lineage: Archaea > Nanobdellota > Nanobdellia > WJKC01 > WJKC01 > WJKC01. The sequence continues at coordinate 18,959 of WJKC01000057.1, forward strand.
TATTCTTTACACTGGCGACTTCTTTTTCACGCCAGTCAGCTTGGGTGTCAATTTCGGTTGAACTGGTAACGTATAATCGGTAAAGGTCGGCTGAGTACTTCCTTGGGATGTCAATTAATGGTATAACGTTGCCTCTTGACTTGCTCATCTTAACCCCTTCTCTGCCGGTTAAGAACTCGTTAAAAGTCATTGCTTTTGGCCAGTGTTTCTTAGGGAAGATTAGGACGTGGTGCATGATGAAGAATATTAAGTGGTTGCCGATGTGGCCTGGTGCTGTGTGTCGCTGGTCATTAGGGTACCAGTAAGTGAATGACTCGCGCATTTTTTTTAAGACATTGACAGGCACCTTTGTCTTTTTTGCTAAAGACTTAACCCCTCCTTTTCCTAGGTAGACATAGTCAAATAATTCAGGGGTTAACTGTTTGGGTTTCACTTTATGTTTTCTTATTAGGTGGGCGATGGTGTAGAAGCTCATGTAGATTGTTGAGTCGCTCAGGCTCTCAATCATCCATTGTTTGTCAAACGGGAAGTGGGTGCCTAATCCTCTTCTGCGCGCGCAGGGTCGCTTCTCAAGCCAGTCAAGCACGTCAAGGAACTGCTTGCGGTACTTCTCAGGGTAAATCCTCATAGAGGTCAGCAATCCATGCGCGTCTTTTTTCCACTTCTTGCTCGTGTAGTCAATGAACCACTGGTTGTTCAGCACAGCGATTATTACTTTGCCTCCGCAACGGCACTCGGCTTTGCGCGTGGTCTCGTAAAAGGTTAGTGCTTTGTCATCTTTTTTCAGCTTGTTTATCACTTGGTCTTTTATCTCTTTGATTCTTAACCCGCTGAACTCGCCGCACTTGTCATTAAGAACGCCTTTGTAGTACTCGTCCTTGTACACCTTCTTGGTTGCCTGCTCTATTAAGTCCTTGTCAGCCAGGCGCTTAACACCTAACTCCTTGCAGGCTTTAATTGCAGGCGCCTTGTCATAACCCTCTATGTCAATGATTGTCACCGGCTTTATTGATTTTACTTCTTTGGCTTTTAAGCCGTACTTTTTAATTTTCTGCTCACTCCCCTGCAGGTCTTTTAACCCTATGTAGTCCAGCGGGGCGTGAGCAGGCACTGAATATACTATTCCTGAGGCGGTGTCAGGGTCAACGAACTCGCCTGGCAGTACTGCCACGTTAGTGCCTATTGGCGTGTCAACGTGTTTGCCAATTAACTCCTTGCCAACGAATTCACTAATTTTTTTAATGCCTTTTAGCTGGTACTCTGCTTTATCATAAGCCTCAGCGCTCATGATTAGTGTTTCATCCTTGTACTCTGCTTTAATATAAGTCTCGTCAGGGTTAACCCATAAGTTGGTGATGCCGTAGATTGTCTCAGGTCTCAGGCTTGAGCCGATTAAGTATTCATCATCTAGTTTGAATTTTATTGCGGTGAATTCATTAATCTTTACTTTATCAGTGTCACCGTCCTTGATGTCATCCTCGCCAACCGCGTTCTCACAGTTAACGCAATAAGTGACTGGGTGGTCGCCTTTGGTGATGGCTTTCTTTTTCATTAACTTCTCGTACTGCCACTCGATGAACTTGTTATAGATTGGCTCGCCAGTATTGAACTTCATGCGCCAGTCAATGCTTAACCCGATGCTGTTAAAGTCATTGCTTATGACGCTGGCAAAATAGTCAGCCACGTTCTGCGGCTTGGTGAATGACTTTATTATCTTATCAACCTTTTTCTTGTTTGACTCGTATAATGAGACATAGTCATGGAATAGTTTAGTATATTTTTTATCCTTGTTTTTTATCCGCTCGCTGATAGCTAGTATCGGCGTGCCTGATATGTGGAAAGCCATTGGCCATAAGACGTTGTAGCCCATTTTCCGCTTGAACCTGGCAACGAAGTCAGCCACGCAGTAAGTCCTGCCGTGGCCCACGTGTAATGGCCCTGAAGTATAGGGGTAGGGCACGGTGAAGAAGAACTTCTTGCCTTTGCCAGTGCCTGGCTGGAATACTTTATTCTGTCTCCACTTGCTCTGCCATTTTTGCTCTATTTTCTGCAGATTCATTATTTAACCTCAATCCCTGCTTTATTTATTATTTTTTCTAAATCATTAAAACTGCTTATTATTCCAATCATCTTAGCAGTAGTGCTTTCATCTTTTCCTATGCGGGGGTACTGGTATACCTCTTTGTTTTTGATTACGTAGGCATTAGCTGTTAGTTTCAGCACGTACGTTTCTGCAGGGTCCATTTTCTCCGGCAGTTTTTCATAATCAAGGTGTATTGCGTTGAATGCCATAAGATTAGTGAACCCTTTTTATACTCCATTCAATTTTTTCTTTTTTCTTAATCATCTTTGTTATCTGTTTCTCCAGGAAAATCTCAGAGTCAGTGAAAGGCACTTTGAAGTTATTATTTCTCTCCCAGAAATAAGCAGGGTTATTATCAACGCACTTGAATACTATGTAACTGCCTATTGTCTCAGCACTTATTCTTGGATTATAATCCTTAACCCTTATGATTCCATTGTAATCAACGTCTTTTTCATAACACTTTATGATGTCCTGTATCATTTCTTTATGGTTTTGATAGAATTTCATCCAGGGCTTGTTAGGCTTGCTTGTATGATTAGGTATTTCATATACAGTTTTGCTTGTAGTTATCACCATGACTAATTCACCTCCAGTAATCAATTTTTTTTTTTTAAATAGAAGTGAAGCTAGTGAATTTATTACTGCAACCGCAACAATAAACTTAGCTTCATTATTTTACCCTTAAAAGACAATTCTTTTATAAACCTTTTCATTAAGTATTTCTGGAATGGCTTTTAGTTTTATGCAGTTCTTGAATGAGCGGATTGTTCATTTTAAGAAGATGGTTCCTTTATCAATCACCTTTTTTATTTACCTGCTGGGCTGGGGTTTTGTTTCGCCAATATTTAATATCAGGGTTAATGACGTGACCGGCTCTTTATCACTTTCAGGTATTATTTTTTCATTAGTTGGGTTGGTTGGTGTGTTCTCTGACCCCTTGGTGGGTTTGTTCTGTGATCGGTATAATATTAAGAAGATGATACAGTTTAGCCTAGTCCTTTACTCAATCGTCTTCCTTATGTATTCAATAGCTGGTTCTTTTGAGTTCCTGTTCATCACTAGGTTAATGCACGCTTTTGCCTTGTCGCTGCTTTGGACTAGCGGCTGGACTCTTACAAGGAGGTTAACTAAGGGCAGGTACGCTCAGGAGGAGATTAGTGCTTGGTCAAGTGTTCAGAACATGGCTTACATTCTGGGGCCGATCATTGGCGGTTTGATAATAACTATTTATTCTTGGCAGAGTGTTTTCTATCTTGGGTCTGTTTTTTCAATAATTAGTTTATTATATTTCACCTTTAAGGTTAAGATGCCGGTTAACCATAATTCCTGCCCTAAGACTTTCAAGGAGCAGTGGCATAGTTTCTTTAAGGACCCTTCAGTGGCTTATAGGCTGATAGCTCTTAACCTTGTTTTATTCATTGCTTCAACATCTTTTTATTCATTCCTGCCAATACACTTGGTTGACACGGGCGTTAGTATTGAGGGTGTGGCAATAATACTGGCTTTATCAACTACTGTTCCTTACATCTTGTTCCCAATAGTTATTGGCGTGGTGGCTGATAATTACGGCCGCAAGATACCAACGCTTTTTGGATTATTATTCATGGCACTGGGTTTGATATTCTTCACATGGATTAACACTTTCACTCAGTTCCTTTTCTACACCTTTGTTATCTATACTGGTGTAGTGTTTATTCAGATGAGTATTAACGCTGAATTAAATGATATGGTTTCAGAAAAAGAGGTTGGTGGTTTCACTGGGATTTTTGAAGGATTTAAGGATTTTGGGATACTAATTGGTCCATTAGTTGTGGGTTTCATTTCAGCAGTCACTAGCATCACTTTTTCATTCTTAATCCTAGGAGCGGTATGCACTTGTTCAATAATAGTTTTAAAAGGCTTTAAGAACTTCTAGTAAGTATTAAAAACAGGTTAATGCTTTTTTTTATCTTAAAGGGCCCGTAGCCTAGTCTGGATAGGGCGACAGGCTTCTAACCTGTAGGTCGGGGGTTCAAATCCCCCCGGGCTCATACCTGAACTGCGGGGGGGGGACTTCGTCCCCCTTTTGATTTTCATTCATTATTGATAATGTAAAAGTTCTTTGGATAATCAGCTGTTGATGATAGTGTTATATGAATTTTTGCAGTATTGTTTGTTTCTCTCTTATTAGTTTGCTTTTTCTGAGGTCAAAACCTGTTAGTCTTTCAGTATAGGTCCGGGCTTGTTCATAATTGTTGAATTTTTTACTGTTCTGCAGTGCTTTCCTCACTGCTTCCCGCACGACCCAGACTCCTAGCGGCATGTAGTAGTCCTTTGTTATCTGCCTGATGACTAGGGCGCTGGCTTGAAGGTTGTTGGACGCGAGCCATTCAGTGATTGGCAGCCTGCTCGCGTAGTAGCCGCCCCCTGTGTTCTCAGCGTATTTTTTCCGACCGTTGAATTGTTCGTAATCAGTCATTACTTGTGTTTCATTGCTGCTGAACACTGCCCCGGGCATCCACATCTCGATTAACTCGTAGCTCCAGAACCGGGGCATTAATAGGATTGTGAAGATGTTGCCAAAGTACTTGCCGTGGAATACCTGGTAGTAATCAATCACCTCGTTGTTTTTTAGTTTTTTAATATAATTCTTTCCAAGCGTGTCGTCAGTGGCTGTGATTGACCACCGCGTGGGTACTAGTTTTCGGTTTTTATCAACGCCTAGTGTGCCCGCGCTTAGGATGCTGCTTATCTCGTACTCTTCGAGTTCTTTTTGTTTTAGTATTATCATTGCCTCGCCTGCTTTTAAGTCAGTGTCGTAGTGTACTTTCTGGACCGCTTTTTTTATGCGCGGGTGGTCGTTGACTCTTAACTCTTTGACCTCGGCTGCTGGGCCGTAGGGTTGTGAGTGGATGTTGTAGTTGACTAATATTTTTGGCGCTTTTTTTAGTGATACATCAATGCTTAAGGGCTTGCTTGAGAGGGCTGATGACTGGACGTACTCGTTGAATCCTTTAACTTCTTTGATTTTAACCTTGTTCCTTGAGTTAACCAGGCTTGAACGGTAAGTCATGACGTCAATGATTGATGATTTATTATTAACCCACTCCCTGGGTCCTTTATTAGTTGTTGACTCGTGGGGTGAGAGCAGCCCGGCGTACACTTTTGGGTAGCCGTGCCAGCCGATGAACACGCCCGCTGTCTCTGATTTGAATTCTTTTTTTGGTTTAAGGGATTTCTTAATGTCTAGTTTAGCCAGCACCGGGCATCTTGGCAGCCCGCATTTTAGTCTGCCTTTGCATTTAACGCAGTCAAATCCTATCTTCATTAATATTAGATTGATTGTTGGGTGTATATAATACTAAGGGTTGGTTGTCCTTTAATACCCAATACTCTTAAATACTCATTGTACCTTAGAAAACTTTATAAGTGGTCGTGGAGGGATTTGTTTTATCATGAGTGACGAGCTTGAGTTAATAGAGGATGTTTCTGAGGATGATTCTGTTTACTCGCTTGAGGAAGAGGATGATGAGACGACTGAGACTATTAGGGCTTATATTGGTTGAATAGATTACTTTATAAAATACTATCACTATTTATTTTTTATAGCGGGGTCATAGTCTAGTCTGGCAGGACAACCGGCTCCAGACGATTCTTCGTATTGGAGCGCTGATTCAATAATTTGGAGATGACGAAGATACCGGTTAACCGGGGTTCGAATCCCTGTGACCCCATTTCACTGGGTGCCAAGAGTTCTCTTCTTTTGAGCACCTGTGACCCCATTTCACTGGGTGCCGGGGGAGGGGTCTTTCTGAGGACTTAAGCATGGATAGACAGTTTTATACATTCTAGTAATATATGATTTAGATAACCAAAACCTTTTTAAATTAGGCGTTAGAAAGAACTGTTGATGAATTTGAAGAACCGGTTTGTTGGAGGAGTGATTCTTTCATTAATAATGCTTGGAGCGGCTAGTGCGGGCTACCAGGACTACGAGGTTGACTGGATGGTGCTGCCTGGAACTATTTATGAGAACACTGATGTGACAATATTTGGTTATATTAGTATTGATGATTTGGGAGGGATACTGCCAATTAACAACTTTACTCTGCGGGTCATGGAGGGCTCAACTGTTAAGAAGCAGTTGAAGCTGACTGACACGGCTCTTAGTTATGTTAATGATTATGATAATGATGAGTTATTGCTTGATGGTTTCTTTTACACTAAGATGAGTGATTTGGATGAAGGCGTCTACTCTGCGATAATTTCAATCGGGGGCGAGGACGTTGATTATCAGAGTTTTGAGGTTAATAGCGGCGAGTCTAACCTCTCAGCCAATCTTATCACAATCACGACTAATAATGGTCCAGTCATAGACCTTGATTATACTGGCGGTACACCAATTGTTAACGCGGAACTATACCTTTATGGCAGGGAGAACTTTGACAACCCTACAGTAGTGTCTGCTTCAGGAATAACTAACGGCACTACTTATCATGTTGACGAGGTTAGTGGTTTTGAGTTAAGTGATTATGTTGATGATAACCAGGTTTATGGGTTTGTTGTTTACGGCGTCACTAGTGATGGTAATCCTTCTGAACCAGAGATTATTGTTAAGAACACTGGTTTTAAGGATATAGTATATGATGCTGGCGCTTCACTTGAGACTAAGGCTTTGAAAAAGGGAAAGGCTGAGTCATTATCCTTATCTATTGAGAATAACGGTTCTTTACTAACTAGTTATGAGGTTGGCTTGAGCGGTTCATTAAGTGATTACGCCTCAGTTGATGATGGTTTTGAGTTAATGCCTGGTGATTTAGTGACTAAGAGTTTAATCATTGACTTGCCGCGGAGCCATGTTCCGTTAACCGGTAACTTAACTGTTACTTTAACTGCTGGTGGTTCAGTGGTTGATGAGCAGACTTACTTTATGAATTTATCAGCAGCTGACCCGATTCATAGTGTTAGTGTTAATAGTGTTACTTTCTCAGAGGATTATTACTTTGAAGGAGAGTATGTTAAGGGTAATATTTCAATAACTAATGACGGCGACTACACGGAGTACGTTGATGTTAAGTATTATTTTAATAATCAGGCAGTTGGCAAGACTAACCAGGTTAGTCTAGCTAGGGGTGAAACAAAGAATATCACTATCTTTTCACAGGCAGGGTCTGAGTCAACGCTTGTTGTCACTGCCACTAATGGTAACTTGGATTATGTTGAATCATTTGATGTTAATATTGTTAATAAGGATTATGAGTTCAACTTCTACTTGGAGGATAGTGAGATTATATCACAGAACGCTGTTACTGAGACTGCTGAGTTAGTGATTGAGAACACGGGTAATGTTGATGACGTCTTCTTGGTGACTAGTGGTTATGGCAATGTTGAGTTAAATAATAGCGGTAAGAATACAATCTCTGTTATTGTTCCGCCTGAAGAGTCAGTGGTTATAGACGCTGAGGTTAATATTCCTTCGGATGAATTAATGGTTAATTCAACTTTCACTGTTTGTTCTCAGATGGGTAATGAGTGCAGTGAAGCTGACCTGTTAATCAGTATTTTCAGGTCTGCTGATGATATTCAGGGCTCTGAGAGCGTGGTTAATATATCTGAGACTTCCTTAACAGGTGATACTGAGGAGGGTGTTATTTACTCTTTTGATGTGACTAATAACAGGCTTATTTCAAAGAATTATGAGGTTGTTTATGAGACAAACGCTACTGGTTTAGAGTTTAGTGTTTACCCCGGGGTTAATTTCACAGTCCAGCCAGGAGAGACTCAGAAGGTTTTCCTTTATGCTACTCCGAGCGAGGCTGGAGATTATGACATTAATTACATAATTAAGGAGGAGGGCGTTGAACTGGCAAGCGGTGATTTGGAGTTAAACGCTGGTTCAAGTGTGGATGGGATTACAGGTTTCGCAGTGGCTGCGGGGGGAGTTCTTGGAGTCGCTGGCTTAGTTGTGCTCGTCTTGTTTATTTATTTTTATTTTATTAGGCAGCCGTCTAGCACTGATGATGACTTCAAGCCGGTTGAGGTTAAGAAGGCAGACTTAACTAAGCCTGCAACTAAAAATGATGATAAGTACTGGTAAAGTATTATCCCTGTTTTCATTATTAATATTATTAAGTGGTGCTAGGGGTTTAGAGGCTTGTCAGTGCAGCACGGTTACTACTGAGTTATACTTCACTAATGATGAGTCAACTGTTCAGCACTATACTCTTCAGAAGAGCGGGCTGGCTAGTACTTGGTCAACTCTTACTCCTTCAACTTTCACTCTTGACCCTGGCGAGACAAAACTAGTGGTTGTTTTCTTAAGGGTTGGCTGCAGTGTTGAAGAGGGTGTTTATGACTTGGTTGTTAAAGCCGTGTCAGAGGATGGCTTGATTTCAGAGTCAGTTAGTTTTGAGGTTAGTTCTTGCAGGTCAGTTGCTGTTAAACCTGAAATTGAGCCTGTTGCTTGTGTTAATCAGGGGTTATTAATGCCTTTAAACATCAGTAATGATGGTGATTACTCTGAGAGTGTTAATTTAACATCTTCTAGTGGCAATCTTAGTATTAGTTCATTAACTCTTGATAGCGGTGACTCTCAGCTGGTTAATCTTAGTCTTGTTCCAAGAGAGGTTGGTTTAAACCCTGTTATCATCACTGCTTCCTGGTCTGGTGGTGACAGCAGGTCGGTGATTAGTGTTAACACTACTGAGTGCTCTGCCTTTACTGCTTCTTTATCTAATGGTTATGTTAATCTTTGTGAGAGTGATGAGGTGGTTGTTAAGTTGACTGTTACTAATGACGAGGAGGGTAAGCGTTTCTTTTTTAACTCTTCTTCTTTGCTTTTTGACTTGCTGTCAAACACTTACCTTGAGCCTAATGAGGTGATGGTTGAGGACTTGGTTGTTTATAGCAGCTGTGAGTCAGGTGTTAGCGAGCCAGTGATTAGGGTTTGGGCTGAGGGCGCCGGCGTTGTTGAACTCCCTTTAGTGCTTAATGTTAAGGGCTGCTACCTGCCTATAGTTGTTGCCCGCACGCAGAGTGACTTGGCTTGTGCTTGTGAAGAACTTGTTTATTACTTTGATGTTTATAACCCTGGTTTTAAAGAGATGATTTACGCTGTTACTTCCAGCGCTGGTTCAGTTTATCATGATGGTGTGAGAGTTGATAGCATTACCCTTGACCCTGATGAGTCAATTACGCTGTCAGTTAATCACTCTGTTCCCTGCGGTTACTCTGGCAGTCTTAATTTATCCTTGACCGCGACCTCTATTAGTGCTTGCAGTAAGACTTCAACCAGTATGGTTAAGTTAATGGTTGATTCCTGGACTGACTGCCAGGCGGTTAGTCTTCAGGCCCAGCCCGTTGTTAGTGGTTTTAATGAGTCGCCTTTCACAGTGCCTGTTAATGTTAGGAATATTGGTGTCAGGCCCACTAGTTATAACTTGGTGGTTACTGGTTCAGCTATGAGCAACTTGCTGGGTGTTAGTAAGAGTTTTGTCACTCTTAACCCTGGTGAGAGCGAGGTTGTTGAGTTAACTCTTGACCCTGAACGGATTACAGGCAGTTTCATTAGTGTCCAGGCTTTTAGTACGGATAACTTGGCTAGTGATTCTGCAGTTATTAACTTCGGCGAATCCTTTCTTAGTGATTACGATTTTTATTTCTTGTTAATCCCGTCTGCAGTTACCGTATTATTGATTATCTTGTTGGTTAGAAGTAATCTTTTTAATAAAAGCGGTGGTAGTATTAATTCTAGTGGCAAGGAAATCAAAATCAAGAAAGCAGAAAGGAAAAAGTAAGTGGCTTAAGGGCTGGCTTCAGCATGATAAGGTTGTTGTTATGGGTGACTTGAGCAGGCTCCAGTCGCTTCGTGATAAGGGTTTTTTTGGTTCTATTATTAATGATAAGCTTGAGTTGTCTCTTTGCGAGGCTCTTTACTTGATGGAGCGGGGGAAACTGCATGTGAGTGACAAGCGGGCTCTTTCTTTGAAGGGTTTTATTAAGCGGGCTAAGAAGGTTGACTCTCGTTTCTGGACTCGTTTCAAGGTCTACTCTGATATCCGCTCTAAGGGTTATATCACCCGGGCGGCTCTTAAGTTCGGCGCTGACTTCAGTGTTTATGATAAGGGCACTGTGCCCGGGCGTCATCATAGTAAGTGGTTGTTATTTGCTGTGAGTGCTGATGAGTCTTTTAATTGGCGTGAGTTATCAGCTATGAACCGGGTGGCTCATAGTGTTAAGAAGGACTTGTTGGTTGGAGTGCTTGACTCAGAGGGTGATGTTACTTATTATAGTACTAATTGGATTAAGCCTTAGCGGTTCCATAAGTCGTCTAAGTTTAGACATAGCTTGGCTAGTTTCCCTAGGGTGTAGAACGGCGCTCCCTCATGGCTGAAGTAGTAAGTGTTTTTCTCATTGAAGTGTCTTATTTTGAAGCTGTTCTTAACATTGTAAGCCTCGCTGCCGCTGAAAGCAAAGTTATTTTCCAGCAGTGCTAGTTGTAAGTCTTTTATTGGATGGATTCTCTCAAGGCTCTTCCTGACCGAGAGGTAAGTGTTTATTAGTGTCTGGGGTATCACTGTTTCATAACCAGCTATTATCTTGTTTAGTTTTATCAGCCACTGCGATTGCTTGATGCTGTCTTTATCATAGAATACTGGTGTATTATTGATTAACTCGTCTATTAACTCGTGTTTTTTTAACAAGCCCTTGTTAACTTTCTTTTTTTTAACTCTTAGCTCTGAGTATTTGTCCATGATTTTTCTCTGGGTGAATAAGAGGTTTATTTTCTCAGCATCCCAGTCCATTTTTAATAATCCTTTCAGGTTTGTCAGGATGATGGTTTTCTCAGGCAGGTTGACTGAGTGATAGTAACTGCTTACTCTTGTTTTGTCAAGCAGTACTGAGTAGTGGAGGGTGTCAAACTTGTTGTTGATAACGTTGTTTTTTACTTTTGGCACTGGCACTTCGATAATTAATAGGTTCATTTGGTTAAGTATAGTGTTTTTGTTTTTAAAATACTATTCTTCTTTTTTAGCTTCTTCAATATCTCTTTCCAGGAACCATAGGATGTTTGATAATTGTCTTATCTCTTTTAATTCTTTTAGACCTGAGTAAAAGGTGTATATTAGTACTATTATCCCGCTGATTATTGATATCAATCCTGCTATGTGGAAGAAGTCGTATGGGGTTTCGGTTAAGCCTATGAATGCTATGCCGAATAGTATTATTGTGGTGCCGGTCCTGATGCTTGCCATCAGCGTCCGTTGGTAAGCAAGCCTTGTCCTCTTGTTTGCTAGTTTTGTCTGCTGCTCTGCTAGTTCTAGTCTTATTTTTTCTTTTTTCTTGTCATTCTTAGCCATTATTTAAATTAATCATCCGCGCTTTTTAATAGTTTTAGCAGTTCTTTTAAATTGTTTATTTTATAGTCTGGTTCTGGCCCTTTTATGTTCTTATAGGGTCCTTTCATTAATTGGGCGCTTTTAATACCTGTTTTATTAGCTGCTTTTATGTCGCTGTCCGGCCGGTCGCCTATTAGCAACGCGTTTGTTGTTTTGAATTTTTTCAGTATTTTTTTTATAGCTGTCTCTTTTGACTCTTCGTCACTTACTATCCACACGTTATTTTTGAAATAGGGGTATAAGCCCAGCCTGTTAATCTTGTCCCATTGCTTTTTTTCCTTGCCTTTGGTTAGGATGCATGTGTTGTGTTTTTTCTTTAATTTTTTCAGAACCCTTGTTGTTTCTGAGTAGGGTTTCATTAATTCCTGTTTTGTAGTGTTGTATTTGGTGACGCCCGCGGTGATGATTGCTAGTTGTTCCCTGCGGCTTAGGTTTGTCATCCTCTTGACTGTCAGGTCAAAGTGTTGATTGTAGTTTGAGCCTTTTTCTTTGATGACCTTGTTTAGTTCTTTTCTTATTTCTTCGTAAGTGCCTGGCAAGCCGCGTTTCATCATTGCCTTGACAGCTGCTTCCCGGCACTGTATTACCTGCTCGTGAGTGGGGTATAAAGTGTTGTCCAGGTCAAATATTAGCAGCATATTAGTGTGTAGTTGTTTGTTTTTTTTATTTTTGTGTTTTTCATTACTTTTTTATATACTAAATTGTTCTTTTATTGTTTAATGAAGCTTAAAAAAAGCTTGGAGAGATTTCATGATGAGAATCGTTATTTTATCCCGCTGCTATTTATAGCGTTTATCTTAATGGTTACTGGCGCTTTTTACTCTGGACCCGTGATTCTTAATTTTGACGTGTTATTTGAACACCCGTTATTATTTCAGGGCGACGCTGTTATCCAGGCGGTTACTCTTAGGCCTGACTGGACTTTCAGTATTGAGGTCTTGTCTAATAAGGATATTAGCTTGTCAGTTTTTAATCTTGGAGGCGAGCTGGTTGCCCGCTCTAATACCCGTTTTCTTGAGTTCTCGCCGGGTTTCTTGGATTTGTATTTTGTACAAGTTCATGGCACTGATTATGCTATTTTTGATTTTAATTACACTAAGAGGGGCATGGCTCCTTACCCTACTCCTTACTTGTTCTTTGCTAGTGGTTTATTATTATTTCTGGGCGTAATGGTTTATTACTTGCTTGAGCCTTGGGGTTTTAAGTTTAAACGGAAGCTGGAGCGGCTTGACGCCGTGTTCTACCCGGTTGTTTTTTTAATGTCGTCGATTATTTTATGGGTTTTTAGGGATTCTTTGATATGGTTTATGCCTAAGTCTTTGTTAAATTATGTTTTGATGATTATTTTTTCATTAGTGGTTATTGCTGCTTGTTCTTTTGTTATTAGCGCTTTATTCAGGGGTGATAAGTTGTTTATGAAGAGCAAGAAGTATAAGAAGTTCTTTAAGGTTTTCTTCGGCTTCTTGTTGGCTTACGCATTGGTTTTCTTAACTGTGCTGCTTGATTATAGTGGTCTTAGCAGCCAGGTCGGCTTGTTAGTTAAACTGGCTGTTCTTGGTTTTTTAATCCTTTTTTATGTTAAGTTTAATGAGCGGACTGCTTTGCTTATTTACTTATTCACGTGGTTGACTAGTGAGTTAATTAAATTGTTGGCTTACTCTATCGGCGTGCCAGTGGTTTTTGACACGTTCTTAACCAACCCGTCTCCTGTTGGTATGATTCCTTTATTGTTTGTTCTTGAGGGTTTCATGGTGTTGGCTGTTTACTTCCTGGTTAAGGGCTATTTTGCTAAGAACAGGGCTAAGGCTGTTTCTTACGGCTTGTATGCTAGTATTTTTGTTCAGGCTTTTATGCAGGTTTTCTCTGGCAGCAGTTTGATTTAGGAGAACTCTAATAAATGTCTAATTACTATTTTTGTTTTATGAGGATTAGTGTTGTTTTATTGTTTTTTTTATGCCTTTCCCCTGTATTTGCTTCTCAGTGCAGCACCGCGTTGGTTGGGGTGATGGAGACGCCTGATGGTTTTGAGGGAGTTCTTGCTAACCTTACTGTTAGCATGGCTCCTGGTTCTGGCAAGGTGTGGGTTGATACCATGCCGCTTACTAAGGTTGAGACTCAGGTCAGCGCCCGGATGGCTCGTGATGTTGCATGTGAGTTGTTGAGTGTTAATTGTTCAAGCATTGATTTTTATTATTTGATGAGAAGTGATTATATAATGGTTGGCGGTCCTAGTGCTGGCGCGCCAATGGCTGTTTGCACCATGGCTTTACTGCTTAATAAGTCATTGGACCCTGGGGTTGTGATGACTGGCACTATTAACCCTGATGGTAGTGTCGGGCCTGTTGGCAGTATTGATGCTAAGGCGCGCGCCTTGACTGGTTATGATACCTTATTAGTTCCTGAGGGTTCTTTTTTTAACGAGTCTGATGTTTATGGTGTTGAGTTGGTTAATGTTGCTGATGTTCTGGAGGCTTTTTCTTATTATACTGGTTATGACGTGGTTTTCACTAATGTTTCTAGTGAGGAGTTGGTTAGTGCTGATTACCTTGACTTGATGCAGTTGATGAGTGATGACTTAATCAGCGTTGCTGGCGATTACTTGAACGGCTCGGTTGCCGGCTCTTTGCTTAATGAGTCTCGTGATTTCTATGGTAATGCTAGTTATTATAGTGCTGCCAGCCTTGCTGTTAGGTCGTTAATTAATTCCATTTATGATAGTAATCTTTACCTGCTTAATGAGTCTCCTGAGAGCATTAATGACTTGTTAGTTAATGTTAGCAGCAGGGTTGATGAGTTTAAGCAGTCTTTTATTAATGATTTGCTTATTGACCACTTGTACGACCTTGAGGGTTTTGCAATAACCATGGACCGGGTTAGCGAGGCTGAGGACATGATTGCTGAGGGGCTTAACTCGTCTGATGCCGGGGAGGCGTTGTTTCTTTACTCTTTTGCTGAGACTCGTTTAATCACTGCTTATCAATGGTCTTTTATTCTTGATTATTTCTCGTCTGATAAAGTGGTTGATTTTGACCTGGCTGTTATTAAGCCTTTAATTATTGAGCGCTTGGAGGCTGCTCGCAACGCTATTACTTATGCTAAGACTATAGTCGGTCCTGAATACCTTGCTGGGGCTGAGGACCATTTGAATAACGCTGTTAATTCTTATAACCGCGATGGGTTTATCTACGCTTTATTTGAGTCTTTGAAGGCCCGGGCTGAGGCTAACTTGTTGATGGAGTTAAGGGGTCTTGATGATCTTTCTGATAGGATTGCTTTTAAGCGTGACTCAGCTGAGCGCGCGGTTAGTAAGTCCATGAGCCGGGGTTACCTGCCTTTGCTGGCTCTTTCTTACTTGGAGTACTCTATGGCTTTTGAGGATGACCCTTTTCAGGAGTTAATCTTCTTGGCTTATGCTAAGGAGTTTGCTAGTCTTGGCTCGTCAATTAATGAGTTTGTTAAGTATTCTCGTGATAGTTATTCTGTTCCTTATCAGGTTACCAGGCAGTTTGATTATGGTTTGTTGAGGCAGGGTTTATTGGTTATTCTTGGCTTTGTCCTTGGCTTGGTGGCTGCTCTGTCAGGCGTAGGCGGGTAATTAGAA
>WJKC01000058.1 GCA_014729335.1 archaeon
ACTTTATTAATCCTTACTTCTTACTCTTTTTTTATGCGGAATGCTCAGGGCTTGCCTGTTAATATGATTGTTCTCACTGCCCTTGCACTGTTAGTGTTAGTGGTTGTGGGGGCGTTCTTTATTAGTGGTTTTGGCCAGGCAGGCGGCAGTGTTAACATCGTGGAAGCAGACCAGTCAGCTTGTAATGGCAGGTGCCAGTCAATGGTTGCCTCAGGCTTCAGCTTGCCTGAATGTGATGATGTTGAGGGCTTAGGTGCTTACACTAATGATGACGGCACTGGTTTCAGCGACATGGGCTGCGGCGCGGCTTTTGGACCTTGCTACGTGACTGTTCAGGGAGGAGTTACCTGCACCTGCAATGACATGGATGCAGCGACAAACTCTGGCTGCTTTGCAAGTGCTGGGGGCGGCGACGGCGGAGACGGCGGCAACGGCGGCGGAACTCAATGCACTGTGGATGCTGATTGTGACTCGGATGTTTGTATTGATACCACTACGCTCCTTGACGTCTATTGTGATACTGCGACAGGGGCTTGTACCTCACAAAGTGTCCCATGCGGAACTAATGAAGAATGTCAAGGTGGCGCCTGCGTACCAATAACACCTTAAACTTAATATTTGCTTAAATTATTTAATTATCTTAGATGGCAGAGGTTCCTATTAGGCGAGTCTTGTTTGTCAGCTTGGCTGTTATAGTGATGTTGGTGGTGGGAGCGTTCTTCCTGGTCACTTTTGGCGAGGCTCAGGGCGATGTTGATGTAGGGGTGTCAGCTTCTGAGGCTGGTTGTCAGAGCTTGTGCAGTGAGTTAGTGGCTCTTGGCTATAATGTCAGGACTTGTGATGAGTTAATGACCAAGCCTAAAGCAGTTGATTACTTGGAGAGGTGTGCTGGTTATGGTCCCTGCAACGTGACTATTAGGGGAGTGGTTATCTGCATTATTCAATAAGTTAATAAATACTGCTGGATTATTTTAATTCTATGCGTAGAGCTCAGGGCGTGCCTGTTGAGACTATCGGCGTCATCATACTAGTTGTTTTAGTGGTGGTGGCAGTGGCGATGTTCTTTTTTGTTGGCTTGGGCGAGCAGGGAGGGGTGTTGGGTCAGACTTCTAATCAGACGGTTGGCAGCCTTGACACCAAGCTTGACACCTCGCTGGCATGCATCCCGCCTTACTCGTGCGGTGACGGTGTCTGCTGTACTGGCGAGACCTGCGCTAGTGATTGTGGAGGCTGAAGAAAAAATATGGAGTTCCCTATACAGAAGCTGGGTATTATTGTCCTGGCAGTGCTGGTGTTAATAGCGGTTATACTATTAGTTACCACTGGTATCAGCGGTCAGTCAGGGGCTTTGAACGAGACGTCACAGAGCGTTATCTCAAACCTCACTGAATCAGTTGAGAATGTCCGCTGATAAAACTTATATTACTATTAATCCTAATAAAAACCATGCGTAAGGGGATAATACAGACTGTTTTGAACGTTGTTGTTGCCTTAGTGGTGGTTGGTGTTATATTTGCTGCTTCCTTTTATGTTTTTGAGATAGTTATCTCATCAGTTTCTGGTCAGGAAGTTGTTCAGGGTTTTGAGGATTTTGTTGAGCCGTTAAGCGCTGCCTGCAATGGTGACGCAGCCTTCTCCACTGGTGTGACCCTTCCTCTGCACTCGCCTTACACTTACGCAGTGGTGCAGACGCGGCTCAGAGAGAATGATAAACTAGCAGATACTTTAATGAGGAATGCTTGTGTTGACTCCTACTGCCTCTGCTTGTTAAGATTCCCTAAGAAAAATTATAATACGTGGTTAATGAGCCCAACGTCATTCCTGGGTTTTGATACAAGTGATTATAAAGTCACTATTGAAGGTGCGCCTGAAGAGTCAGTGGTTGATGAGCCAGCGCCCATGTGGCATTTCAATGCTCCAGGGGTTACAATGTTTCCTTCCTTTATAAAGAGGGTTGTAAAGATAT
The DNA here is from genome assembly GCA_014729335.1 of archaeon. GTDB lineage: Archaea > Nanobdellota > Nanobdellia > WJKC01 > WJKC01 > WJKC01. Next base: position 1,967 of record WJKC01000058.1, read on the forward strand.
GGTTGATGGAAACTGTATCACATGTTGTTACAGAGATAATTGGTTATCTTCTCACTAACGCAATTTGCTGCACTGGTACTCTAGGTATTGGTTGTATTGCTTGTTTTACAGCCACAACAGCTATTTATTACCTGTTTGCTGAATGCGTTAGAGAATACCTAATAACTTCTTTTAAAGAAACCACTGAGCCAATAATTGTTGTTAATTACCCCTCAAACTTCATGACAACCAAGAACCCTACTTACCTTTATTGGACTAATACGGGCAGGACTTTTATGTGCGACACTGTGGCGCGGTGGGGTAGTGAGGAAGCTCTATTGGATATGCAGCAGGCATTGGCTGTAGCTAATGCAGCTGCTTTTGAAGGTTTTTTTAGAGGAGCCTTTAAGGGATTGGTAAGGGGTATAGGAGCAACTAGTGGTTTAAGTGGTGATAATGCTTGGGCGGCGGGTCGCAGGCTGGCAGCTTACGCTTTTGTAGCAGCGCCTGTAGGAGTGGCTGCTGCTTCACTAAGTATTTATGAAAAACTAATATATGGGAGAGTAGTTAGGGGCGTGGGCAGGGTGCCGGTGACGGTTCCTGATAATATTAGACCTAAGTGTTATGTTCTTGACTTATTAAGCGCGAGGAGCCAGATTGACTTGAGCAGGTGGATGGACATGGGTAAGGATTATGTGAGTGTTAGTTTACAAAACACTTATGATGAGGATATCTATGAATTGAATAATGTTGACGTGCTTAACTGTGTTAGCATCTCAGACCTTGGACCATTATGTGATAGTGGTACTAGGGTAATGCTTGATTATTCACAAGATTTTATTTATTATTACCGGATAGTTGACCCTGTTAACGATCCTTTAAAAGCAATTTTCTGCGAGTACTCACAACAGGGAAAGGAATTTAATGTTGATTTAGTTGACACTGTTATTAATTCTGTGCTTGATCAAGTACCTTTATTGCCTCAGGAGATAAAAGATGTTCTTTCAACAATTATCAGTGAGTTGTTCCTGGCAGGCATAAATTCCATGAGCGGGATGATGATTGAGTGCGCTGTCCCAGGCAACTTTGAGGTGTCAGACCCGCAGTACTTTCAGTACTGGGTTCCATACTTTGACTCTCAAGGCATAACCGGTTATGATGGGCAAATACCTATTCTGGAGGCAGAGTTGGTCCGTAAGAACAGTGCTGAGGAGGCTGCTTGTATTAGTTCAGTTGAGAGTTCATGGAAGAGTTGTTATAACAAGGCGGTTCCTTGCTGGGAGAATTGTAAGGACTGCCATGAGGACTGCTCTAGTAATGACTATGCTTATTGCTGTTCCCTTGATGCTAAATGTAATTATGATAAGTGCTGTGTTGAGAATGATTACTGTGAGTATGATTGTGATATAGCGGACCGTAAAGGTGAGAATATTGGCTGCTGGACTGATTACTCAGAGGATATAGAGTACAGTTTTGACTATGAAACAAGGATTTCGGATTTTGCCTGTGTTCGAGGCTTCGAAGAGGTATTTTCACCAAGCCTTGAGCTTGAAGCAGCTGAGAACATTAAATGTTATTATGACCCTTGCCAAGATAAGTACTACCGCCAATGCCTTACCTGCATCTCAGGGCTTCATCTGAAACCCCAGGGAGTGATGATATGACCCGCCGCGGAGTTAACATACTATTAGTTGAAGTGGTTAGTTTCCTGGTCTTTGGCATCACGATACTGGTATGGTTTGTGGGCATTGAGTCACTGGTAGGCAACCTTGATGACTCGCTGGCAGTCCGCAATTTTAATAAGTTCCTCCAGCCAATATCAAGCGTCTGTGAAGGCAGTGAGGAAGCACTAGCCCTGGGCTTAGACCTTAATGTTTTTGGCAGGACATTCCTGGTAACCCAGTTAACAGTTCCCGATACCTTTAGGGTTAACCCTGAGGATTATAATATGCTGCCGCTGCCAATGAAGAAATGCGTTGGGACTAACTGCCTGTGCTTAATGGATTTCAAAGAATTTGAGGGTGACTGGCAGATGTGCACCACGGCTGAATGGGATGTATGGGCTATATCAACCGGCATAGCTCCTGGCTGCCCTTTTTGGTATTATGCCCCGCCTGACATGATTGAGCAGATGGTTTCAAATTTAATAGTGATGCTTGACATAAAGAGTTCGTTATATATGAGTTTCTTAGCTGATATATTAGAAGATGTTGGTGAGGGTTTTGACCGGAATTATTTTCACTACCCAGCGCCTGAGTCATGGGGCGGCTGTCATAACGCTGATGCGGATAACCTGGTAATCTCCTCTTTCCTCAGGGATCAAGGAGAGTTTGTCTGCAATGACAACACTATTAAGAATAAGGACTTGGATTATTGTTTTATAAGCCAGGAGGGAGCTAGGCCTGAAGTATTATCAATAGTTGAAGCGAACTATCAGTCTAATGATACTATTGTCAGCGGCTGGTTTAACAAGTCCCTAACTGACCCGTTAAATGCCGGCCTTGACTCGTTAATGTCAACGGCTTTTATTAAGAGCTTGGAGGGCTACACTGAGGAGACAGACCAGCTTAATAATGATTTAATAAAGAACTCTTTTAATGATTTTAAAACAAGCCTTAGGAGTGACTTGGTTGATTTGGTTAATGACAACGTGTCACCCGCTATTGGCGTTAACTTGAATGCTAACATCATCTCAGCCAACGTTGTTAACGAGTTTGAAAACTTCTTTGATAAGATGATTAATGACAAAATCATAAGTGAGGCAGGCGCCAGTATTGGGACTTACTCTCTTATTGACGGCAACGTATCATTAGTTTTTAACTTGGAGTTAAAGCCTGAGAACCTAGTTAATGCAGAGCTTAATCTTTTACTAGAAAAGATTAATGGGGCTGAGGGTTTAGCAGTTAACATTAACAATAAACACGTAGTGTTTATTAACCCGTCTCAGATTGATGGTAATTATGTGAAAATTACTGTGCCTGCTTACTCGCTTGTGTTTGGCACTAATTATATTAATCTTTCAAATGCTTCGGGCGTTGGCATCGGCTTAACAAGTGATAAGTCAGGGCTTGATTCATACCGGTTTGTTAATGATGAGTGGAACGCGCTAGGCGGCTCTGATTATAACGCTTATTTAACTATAAATCAACAGTATAATAATAACAGGATTTCTTCAAGGCTCACTGGTGTACTCACACCACTTTTGAATCAACAAGTGTATAACCCTTTGGAGGAAGCATTTGTTTTTGACAACGTTTTTATCAGGTTGTTGAATAATGATTTGAAGAGTGAGTTAACAACCAATTATGGGGCTTTTATGAACTATTTTCTTAGCAGGGAAGTTTTTGACAGTGACTGCAGTCAAGTCTTGGACGTTAGGGCTGAGTTAAATACTTTTGAAAGCTCCTTGGAAAGTGATATTGAGAGTTTTTTCCTATCCAGGGTTTCAGATGAGTTATCAACTGATAATATCAACCAAGTAATTAATGACCGGCTTGACCTTAGTTTGTATGACTTTACTAGTTTAAGAAATTCTTTTATTGATAATGCTTCACCTCAAATCTTTGAGCAGGCTGTTCAGGAGGAGTCAGGTGACTTGGCAGCTGAGTCATGGCCTTACCTGAGGGATTCATTAATAAGCGAGATTGGAGACTGTGCTTCACCAGTCCTTGACTCATTAAGAGATAGTTTTACTAGTGATGTTGAATCATTAATCAGTGATTCACTAAGCACTAACCTTAACAGTAACGTTTTTAAGAATGCTCTTAAGAGCGAGCACGTTAAGCCAGCCGTGATTAACAACGAGGTTTCAAGCATTATTGATGATCTTGGTTCAACAAGGATTCCTTCTTTAGTTAATGATGTCTTTAATCTCTATTATTATACTGGCTTTGATGATTTTAGTCTTAGTTCATTAATAGATAGGGTTAATAATAGATTAAGGATTAGTTCTTCAAACGCTATCAGCAAAGCCGAGCTAAGCGCGTGGAAAGGGCTTGATGTTACTAGGATGAATTGCTGGCCTGGTCCTGATGGAGATTACTTTGAGGGTTTTTCAACTGTTAATGACTTAATTGCTTATAATCGTTACACCAGTGTCAGCCGGTTAACTCCAGAGTTGCTTTATTTTGGGACCTCTAATCCTTTTATCAGGATACCGCAGGCTTACTTCCTCACGATTGTTGGTCAAGAGGTTCAAGGAGGTTTTGAGAAAATTGGTTTAACTATTGAAGAGTTCTCAAGAGAGGCTGATATGTCAACAACTTTTTATGAGGACTTGGAAGATGAGGATTACTTGGCTGATGAGGATGATGAAACAATAGCTGATAAGTTACTAGGAGATGCTCTTCTATCAATGACTGGTGATTTAAGTTCAATAACTGGCAGGTCTGTTTGGGGCAAGGCTCTTTTCTGGCTGGCTAAAGAAGAGGCTAAGTTCTTAGCAGAACAGTTAATAAAAAATTATATACTTTATTACTTATCACCAGCGCTTAGTGATGTTGGGATTAATGTGCCTACTAGCACGATATTCATGCACAATAGTGCTAAGTGGGTTGAGGAGATAGTCTACGCTGACGGCTCCACAAGGACTTTTAACCCTAATAAGATAGTTCCTGTTTCCTGTTTCACAATGGAGGAGCTCGGGTGCCCTGCTAATGAGGTCTTATGGGTTGATGAGGATTATGCTTGTTACACTGAGATATTTGTCAGGAACATAGGCGACGCCGGCACCTGGCTCAAATTAATACTCGGGTCTGATGAATGTATTAATGCTTATGGAAGGGGCGGCTGCAGCGAGGATGAATTATCAGGTGATAATATTTGTTATCGTGACACGCTCACTGCTTGTTTCAGAATGACTTGTGATGAGGTTGCTGCTTCAGATAAGAGGCGGGTATTTCAGTACTGGATTGGCTCGTCAGCTGACCCTGCTTCTTTTGGCCCGCCAATGACTGGCAGGATATCTAAACTGAAAGTATTTAGGGACGAGAATGAGGATAAGATAGTTCTTCACGTGCCTGCTGAGGGGGGTGTGCCGTTAATTGACTAGCAAGGCGGTCAGCTGGGCTTTGGCAATGATGTTGTTATTCCTGATAGCTTTGTCAGGCGGTTTTATTGTAAGGTTTGCCTTGGGGAGTTTATTAGAGAATGAGATTCAGAAGACGCTGGGAGTCAGGTTATTGCTTCACAGTATTTCTTTAATGCGAAGTAGTTTTAACTTCTTCCCTCAGGGAGCGATTACTGTTTCTTTTTCAGGACCGAGCAATGAGTGCAAGCTGACCTGCCTTGACTGTTATGAGAGCACCACCTTGTTTGGCAGTGTTGCAGTATGTGATTGTAATAACTACCAACTCGCTAATTATTCACCTATTACAACTAATTACTGCTGTAAGGGTGTTAGGTATACTATTGATGAACTGCCGTCTTTCTGCAACCCAGAGGCAGAGTGCCCTTCTTTTATTGATGATGGCGTTACCCACTGTGGTTCTTCTTTTAACTCAAAAGTGCCTAGCGGGGGCTGCTTCTGCGGTAATAGTTTTGTCCAGCCAGAAACTAATAATTATTGCTGCGAAGGGGTGAGGTACACTGATGAGAACGTGCCTTCTTACTGTGATATTAATAATGAGTCACCGACTAGGTTTAATCAAAACCTTGGTGTGGCGGGGGGGTTGGAGTGTGTGTCTTCAACTAAGTCAGTTATTCCTGAGCCCGGCTGTTATTGCGGTGACCCTGGTAAACCATTGGCTGAGCGCCAACAATTGCTTGATGTGCCTGCTAACCAGTACGGCTTGGTCTGTGATGACTTCAGGGTTGTCGGCTTGGAGTCAGTGATTATTGCACGCAATGTTGAGCCGGCAGCTACTGGGGTTAAGGCTGATTTGCAAGCCCATCCAGAGTCAAGTTCTTTCTGGGGTGATTACGGCAGGGGCTTGGTAACTGTTTACACTGAGAACCCGCTTGACTTGTATGACTACCTTAATGTCAGGGAGTCATTAATTAGTGACAAGGAGTACACTGATGTTTTTCATATTAATGAGGACTTAATAACCATGTATAAGAAGACTGAATGGAATTATGACACGCTCACTAAGGGCACCACTGTCTCGCAGGGGTTGAAAGGACTGCTTGATAAAATTTTTTACCATTGTTCTAATAATACTATTGAGGAGGGAAGAGAGTCTGATTACTGCCTTGTATCTGGTTTTGGAGGGAGTTTGAAAGGAGTCAGGTGTCCTAACCGGGGCGGGGTTGAGTACTCACTGGTGATACCAGCTGGTTATAAGATAAACCAGACAGGAAACCTTGTCTGCGAGTACAAATGCGTTAATCAGGATACTTTTGAAACTAGCTGCGAGGACGGCTGGCTGCTTAATTCATGCTTTAATATCAGTGATTTGACCAAGTCTTGTCCTTCATGCGGCTGTGATAATTTTAACTTCACGCTTGAATTATGCAGTGAAGGCGAGTGTGTTGGAGGGGTTAATCCTGATAAGGACGAGTTTGAGTATGTTGATATTTACACTGGCAACGTTGTCAGCCAGGAAGCAATTGACTTAGTGATATTTTGTACTCCGCCCCTGGGCGAGGGTGTTTGTGGTTCAACTGCTACGTGGGACTTGTCAAGGGATTGTACTATAACTGCTGAGTGTTTAGAAGATGGTGATATTGAGTTAAGTGTTGGCGGCGACACGCAATGCACTGACTTCATTAACTGTGACTGTGATTCAAAGAACCTTGTTAAGACTTTTAGCCGAGATTCAGTTACAGCTCAGACAATAACAATAAGAGACCATCCTCGGCGGAGCCCGCTTCAGATTAGGTTAACTGATGACTTAGTGGAGGCTGAGTATGAAGTGCTGATTACTGGTAGTAATGATGATGCGCCAGCAACTGGGTGGCAGAGGTGCCCCATGACTCATGTTAGACTAGTTCCTTTTGAAGGTGATTTTCCTCGTTCGTTAATGATTACTGCCTTAAAAAGTGAGTTGAATGACTCGCCTTTTACTTTAAGAATTAATAATGACTCGCCTTTTGATAACGTGTCGCCAGTGTACATAACTGTTGAGGAAAAATTATTTGAGCAGGAAGAACCAGAGCCTGGGGAGGCTCCTGAGATTGGTTTCCCTGGAGGCAGTACATGAGCAAGTCCCAGGTTAGTGTTGATATTAGTTTGTTATTCACAGCGCTAGTGATAATAGCTGTTTATGCTTTTACCACTTTCTTCTTTATTAGTAATACTGATAATATTAGGATTGGCATGGCTCGTGAGGAGTGGCGCAACGAGGCAGTGTTTATTGCTAACCAGTTGGTACTGTCACCTAACTGCCTTGGTTACATTAAGAATTTTATCAAGTATGATAACTCAAGTACGGGTGAGTTAATGATTTTTAAACTAGGCGTCCCTAACGCGATTGACGCTAATAAGTTAAGCATTGACCGGTTGAGGAGTTGTTTGAGAATGCTGTCACCAGAGTACACTATTTACTTTGAGGTGAGGGTGGTTGATGACACGGGCATTGTTTTTGAAGGAGCTAATATTGATAAAAACCTTTATTTTACCCAATCAACTTATGAGGAAGTAGTAATACCTGTGAGGGTTATCCATGATGACCGCGTGTCTTATGGCAACGCGTTTGTAGGGGTTAGTGTTAGTCTGGAGTATTTTAAAGCAAGGATTGTATGATGAATAATAAGTCACAGATGGGGATACTTGGAGAGGTCTTCTTACTAATCCTTATTCTCAGCATATTTGTCTTATTCTGGAATTATTATTCACAAAATACTTTCCTGGTGGGGCTTCTTAATGTGCAGGAGGGTGAGGCAAAGCACACCTGCTCAGGATTATTATTCCCATTGGTTAGTGATGAGTACATTAAGTCGGGTGATGATAATGAACTTGCCCCAATAGAGTATTTCAAGGAGTTCCTTGAGATGAGTGAGGTTAAGCCTTACCCTTCTCCTGAGCGGTTGCTTGAGAAAGCAAGGAATTTTTATAAAGGGGCTGGCTTGAGGGTTAATATCAGGGTTTATAACGGCACTGAATGGGTTGAGGTTAGTGCTTCTGAGGCAGAGTTCTACCAGCTGCTTGGTTCAGAGTTGCCGACCGGCACTTGCTCCCTGCCTATCTACTCACTGGTGCCTGAGTATGCCGGCAAAGTTGATATGAGCGTGAGAATATGAGAAAGCTTTCCATCTTGATTGGATTATTAGTTATTGGGGTTGTTGGGGCAGTTGATTGTCAACCACCAATTTATCTTTCAGCCACTAGCTGGAATGACGTTCAGCTGGGATGTAAGTTTAATAACTACCCTGGCTGCCAGGAATGGTTTTCTAGTACTCTTTTTTTTTCTTGGGTTGGGGGGTGTATTAAGCCGGGCACGATAATAATAAAAATTCCTACAGGCCTTATTTTCCCGCCCTTTGTTCCAATACCTGTTTCAATTAAGCCAACATTGCCTTTCTGCTGTCCTTATTTGATTAATAAAGCTTATTTTATATTAGAGTATTACTGCCCGTCAGCTTTTGGTTTATCAAATCCTTCTTACCCTCCAACCGGGTCTGATTGGGGTAATAAACCATTATGTGAAACCAGTTATGGTTATGGCGACTCCCAGAACGGTTATTGTTATTCTGGAATTGGTGATTGTCCTGAGCCAAGCGGCACGGTTGACTGCACAAAATGGCACTCAGCCGCAATTCATTACTTGTCAACTCATGATGATTATACTGGACCAGACTTCTACTATGGTTTATGGACTCATGTTTTCCCAACAGCAGTCTTTTCTTTTGACTCAATACCTGGCCAGGGTTGTCAATTACAGGCTTGTGCCAGCACCATAATTGAATGTGAAGGTTCTGAAAGGGATTGTGATTATGCTGAGGTTAACATAGTTGAGGTTTTTGACTTCCCTGCTAGGGACCAGAATGTTACTTTTATACTGGATGATGAAGCTTGGCCCAGGAGTTATGTTAGATATGAAGATGCAATAATTGGTCAAGTGAATGATGACGGCAACCGTTTTGAGATGCCAACAACAGCCACTGAAATTTTTGGACCAGATGGTTTGATAGAGGGCGAATCTTATGACTTAACCTTTAATGTTGACGGCGAGGATATTAATTATTGTTTTAAGGCTGACTGCACAACTAATCGCGGATGGGTTATTGAAGCAGGTGATCACTCATGCAAAAGGGTATGTAATAATGGCACTGCCTGTTCTGATGGTCAGTGTTCATTAATAACTGATGAAGGAGCGGTTAACTGTAATTATGGAATTGAGTGTGTTGACGGGGAATGGGACTACGAGCAGGATATTACTTACACGCTTGTTGAGCGTTCAGAATACGTTGAGAACGAGCCCCAGCACTGTTCTTATAACGTGTTATGTGATAAAGACGTTGGTGCTTACTGGGGTGATAACACTGTTGAATTATACGCTAAGACCGGCAACCGCTTTATTAAGCGTTACTGCGGCAGCGGTACTGCTTGCCCGCCGGATACTGAGTACGTTGAGAGTATAGGGTCATGCGCCTGCCCTATGGGCAAGTATTTTGATACAGCGACTGAGTCATGTGTTTCAACACGAATATTTGACGAACCAGTTAAACACCCTGCTTATGGGCTGCCTCACGGCATCACAACAGGTGATTTTAATGACGACGGCAACCTTGACTTAGTAACTGGCTCTCTGACTAAGAAGTACGTTAATTACTACGCTGGTGACGGCACTGGTGATTTAGACAGCCCTGTCAGGTCCTTGGTTAACGGCTCGCCTAAATGGGTTGAATCAGGTGACTTTGATAATGACGGCAGCCTTGACATAATAACTGTTGAAGGTTATCCTGAGGAGATATCCTTCTTAGGTGGTAATGGCGACGGGTCTTTTAATGAACCATTAGTTACCACAACCCTTTTTGAATCTCGCCGCGATGGTTTTGGAACCGGCGACTTTAATGAGGACGGGGTGCTTGACGTAATTGTTTCCGACGAAACAAGTTTTTATTATTATCAGGGCGTGGGTAATGGTTTGTTTCAAATGACTTACACAGGAGACAGAGGCGCTGGTATTAGTGGTCTTACAGGCAATTCATTAGTTATTAGTGAGTATAATAATGACGACCACTTGGATGTTTTCATAATTGATTACAGCACTGAGTCAGTTATAGTATTTGAGGGCGACGGAGCAGGCTCCTTTAATAAAGCAGCCACTATACCAACTGGTTATACCGAGGCTATCGGGGTTGGCGACTTCAATGGTGACGGCTACCTAGACCTAGCTGCTCACTTATACCGTGATGGTGTTTTAACAGTCTTTAATGGTTATGGTGATGGGACTTTTATTGAAGAGTCAAGAACGCCGTCGCCAAGACTAAACGGTGTTGTTTCAATGACTGTTGAGGATTTTACTAACAACGGCGTAGTAGATGTTATAGTGACTGGCTGGGGTGTTAATGGACCAGCCTTTTTCTCAGGCAATGGTGACAGCACTTTTGACTACGTGGGCGGAACGAGTACGGGGAATATTCCTTACCTGGGAATCAAAGGTGATTTTAATAATGACGGCTACCTTGACTTTATCCAAGTAGCAAATAGTGCCAGGAGGATTGCTTACCTTGAAAACGTTGTTGAGAACCAAGTATTCTGCGCAAGGGATGAGTATTATGATTCAGAGCTTGATGAGTGCTTACCGCTTGACTTATTAATGGTTGACTGCATTGGCAAGGGTCACAAGTATGACATGATTAATGGCGAGTGCTTAACTAGGATTGACTGTGTTGACTGCGACACTTTTGAAACAGGCAGTTTTGGCTACTGCAGTGATGAGAGTTATGCTTCAAGACTGGTTAATAACGGCGGCTGGGCTGCTCAAGTGATTAACTGCCCCGCGCCCGGCACTGTCAAGGATTTTGGCAGCTACCGTATCTGTTACTACCTGCCTGAGGGTCTTCCATGCAGCAGCACTGGCTGTAATGTTAAGCAGGACTACATGGTCGGTTATGGCTGGCGGTGCGACCCCAAGAAGGGTTTAGTGGTTGATATCCCAACTGTTACTCACAGCGAGACCACCCTCGAGTTGCTGCCGTCAATCTTTAGTTACGGGCTGCAGGATATAGCCTCGGTTGAGGAGAAAGAGTTTGAACCAATTGACAGCTGCAGCTGCGCAGCCCAGGAAAGAGCGCTTAACGAGCCGTTCTGCCCTGAGTATGATGAGTTAACGCCGCCAATTAATTGCTCCTGCTACGCTGATGAGCGGTTATTTAATAACACTAAATGGACTACTGATTATATTGATTACATTATCTACTCGCCTGAGGAGCGATGCCAACGATTAGATTTTGGGGATAATTGTTACTGGAACCCTTGGGAGCAAAGCTTTGACCTAAGCTTGGTTGATAGCCGGCCGGGCTTATCTGAGATGGAGAACTGGTGCTCCAATGCTTTAAGAGGTGATTACTGTGACTTTGTTTCAAGCCACATCTACCAGTTTAATTTCGGCATCACGTCACTGATTGACATGCTGGTATTCTCTTATGACGAGACACACCAGGTACCGGTTAAGGTAACTTCCTTCACCAGGGGCGACGAGGTCGTTTTTGACGACGGATTGTCAGACGGTGTTTTCCTTCTTGAAGAAGGGGGTATTGTATGGCAGGAATTCTATGTTGAGTCAAGCGTCTCAGCTCTCAAGTCAGTCGGGCTTGACTACGCTAGTGTCAGCGTCTTCTGTTCAGCTGACGCCTCATCAGAGTTAACAGTTAAGGTTAATGGTGACGAGGCAGGTGTTATCACGTGCTCAGACCCTGCCTGGCAGAGCGTTAATTTTGACATCTCCCGCCTGAAGCAGGGCGTTAATACTGTCACGCTGACTAGTGTTTATAGCGACGCTCTCATCGGCGTTGACGTTCATAGCGAGTCATCATGGGGCACCGGCATTACTGAGTGCGGGGTTGATAACACCAGCCCTGTGAGAGAAGAGTTAAGCACTGGTGTTAACAATTTCATAGTTAATGATGACAACGTGTTCGTGATTAATGACGAGGGCTTATATGACTTAACTAATGAAGTATTGCTTGACATAGGCGATGTTGAAGTGCTTGACGCATTATTTAATCAAGGGTTATACTATGTTTTAACCAGTGATGGTTTATTAATCGGCGACCCGGGTGACTATACACTATTACAGTTCAGCGAGTCCTATGAGCACTTATTCTTATTAGAGGGCCAGGTATTAATAGCTGGTGATAGGATTAGGGAGGTTGCTGGCAGGGACTACCAGGTGAGTGTCAGCGAAGCTGCTTACTCTGACCAGGGCTTGTTCTTCACTAATGCTAGTGGCTTATTCTTCTGGGAGGGTAATGATTTTAAGAGCGTTTCCCAAAGCGACGTTGTCTTTTTTGATGATTTTGACTGGAATGGCGACGGAGTGGTTGACGTTGTGGGCTTTGACGGTGACAGTGTTAACGCCTGGCTCCAGGGTCCTGACTTCTTTGTTGAAGAGGAATTAATCAGTTCTGACGAGGTGCTTGAACTAGGAGTGCTTGACTTATACCATAATGGCAAGGGAGAGTTATTCTACCTTGATAATGCCAGCCCGGTTGATAACGGGACCCCTTACCTGACGCGTTTAATGCCTGATTTATCGCTTAACACCAGCCCGATAACAGTTATTAACGGCAGCCCTTGGATAGCGTCTAGCAACTCATTATACGTGTTAGAGGGCGATTCGCTCATTGAGTACTCGTCACCGGTTGCTTCCTGCCCAGGCGCTACTGGTTCATTGATGAACAGGCTTAAGTTCGGCGAGGTCGCGCCAGTAACCGTGCCTGACTTATTATTCCCTAACATTAACGTTGACCCTTCAACTATCAAGGTTAATGGCGAGCCGTTCGGCGACCTTCTTTACTGCTCAGAGGCTTATGACTTCTCAATGAACTTCATACAGGATGAGAGTGACTCATGGTATGATGAGTTTAACTTCACGCTCAGGCTTGGCGACTCGCCATTATACTGCGAGGGCACTAGTGACATACCTTACCCTGAGGACGCGCCGTTTGTTAACGTTGACTTCACATGCCAGCTGCCTAATTGTCACTGGGGCCTGCCTGTTTATGAGAGCTTCAGGGTGTGCGTCAGCGCGGGCGAGTTCGAGTACGAGAATTGTTACTCGCTTGACACTGTCCAGGGATTAATTGGTTACCCTGACGGGGTTGATGGCAGATTAACTCCGGGTACTATAAGCAGGGGCGAGCCAGTCACTGCTGAGTTATGGGACGAGGATGGTTATTATGAAGCCCTGACTGGTTTCTACCTGAAGGACGGCTCCAGCACTTATTGTATTAATAGCAGCGGCTTGCCTGTTAAGGGGGCGGGCGAGCCAGTCTTATTATCTGATGACTGCCTTGTTGAGCCAGGGATTTATGATGCTTACGTGTTCGCGGGCGACTATTTTGAACACTTTATTGGCTCCCTGACAATTGAATAATTCTTAAAAACCTTTATTACATCTAATAACCTGGTATGAGGACGAGGCTTGTTTTTATCGGAGTGATTATCTTCCTGGCAGTTGTCATAGTGTTCTTAAGCATTAGTTTATTAAAGCCTGAAGAGCGGCCTAGGCGCGTCACTTTTAATGACGTTATACAACTGGTTAATGAGAAGCGGGAGGCTGTTAAGTCCATTAAGATTATCTACGGGGTTAACGCTTCACTGGCTAGTGATGATTTCACTGGCGAGGTTGTTTACTCGCGTTTTGATGACTACACATCGTTTAATGTTGACCCTGTGCTTGATGAATTAACCGGCACTGCTTTACTAATCAACCCTGATGACCTTGTTAACTTCATTGTTGTTAACGACCGGGCTGAGTATAGCGGTTTGTTAGAGGAGTTAAGGCGCCCTTGCTGGTCAACCATTACTGAGCCTAACAGCTCTGCTTACGAGCGGGTGATTGACGGTGATTACATCTTTGTCACTTGTTTTGACCGGGTGACTGGTTACCCTTTAACTGTCTACGCTGGCGAGGTGGCTGGCGAGGACGTTGTCTTCACTAAGTTATTTGCTAAGAACATCACTTATGAGTTATTATGAATAGGAGGGATTTATTGTTATTGTTGATTGGCGTCGTGGCAGCCTTGGCTGTTTTATTATTGTTCTTTTTATTGCAGGGCCCAACTTATACCGGCGTGTTAGCTCGTTCCAGGGCGTTGATTAGTGCTTCGACTAACCAGTCAATTGATTATGACGTCTTATTAACAGGGGTTGTTAACGGCTTGTTTGTTAACTCTTCAGGCGTTGCTTCTTATAATAAGTTAGGGACTGATGCTTTATGGGTTAATGACGTTGGCGTGGTTAGTGACAGTATCTATGACTTGAGGCCTGAGTTACTGGTTGACTTGATGCTGGAGAATATTTCTAGTATCAGCCGTTACGGCAAGGTGTTGGCAACTGATGAGGGGGCTAGTTGCTACCTGCTGGAGGAATTGATTGTTGAGGACCCTGGTTATGACGTCCTAATGGATTCTTTTGAGGAGGCTAAGCTGATGGCTTGTTTCAGCTGGGTGACTGGCTACCCGGTCTATTACACGCTACTAGTCACTGGTTCAGAGACAATCTTTATCAACTATAAGACTAGTATTGAGCGTTTAACAGGCCCGCCCCCAGAACTAAACAACACAGAAACTTAGTTTTTCTCTGAAATCTTTTTCAGATAATTATATCTTTTCTTTAATTTATTATAATCTTTTACTGATTTGAATTCTTCTTTAAGTTTGTTAATATTTATGGATTCAATTATTAACTTAATCTCTTTTTTAATCATCTTGTTAATCTTTTTCTTATTTCTTGGCAGGACTTTTTCTTTATCAAGAAATTCTCTTAAGTATTTGTATCTATGATACGCTGTTTTTACTCGTCTTATCTTTTCTTTTTTATTTATATTAAAGATTATTTTTTCCATCATTTTCATTGTTTTTTCGTACTCGCTTTTCTTCATTTCATTTTCAACAATTATATCTTTGTTAACGTTTTTCCAAAAATCCTTTGTTTGTTCATAATGAAAAGGAAATGGTCCCCAGCAATTCATTGTTCTCATCTCAGCGTTTTTTATGATTCTTTTCTTACCGCATTTAGGGCATTTACTAATAATGTCCTCGGTTATGTGAAAGTTTGGTCCGGAAATCCTTATCTTTTTTAGTTTTGACCCTTGGTATTCAAATTTACATTTACTTTGTGCCATTAGTTAATAATTCACCGCCTACAGTTATTTGAGTTGAGACCGTCCCTATATAGTTTTTCCCAAGATACCAAGGTACGTTGTTTTGCACTGTATTTACAATTTCAGGGTATTGAGTCCACCAGTTAGGGTAGCCTGAAGCCGTTCTTGCTGCAATCATGGCTTCTTTACCAACAAAATTTGAAGCAACAACGTCCGCAGTAAGTTCATGAAGTTGTTTTCTTGTTAGTCCTTTCATAAAATATTTGAAGTCAAGTTTTGGTTCTTTAACCAGGTTTATTGCCATAGCGGCTTCACCAACGTGTTCATGAGCGCTTATTGCGCTGAAGTGTTTTGGTGTTAGAGCGTGGTCTTTGAATATTATTACGTGTCTAATATCATCCACTTGGTCGCCAAGCATCCATTGTTTTTTAATCTTGACTAAGACTCCAGGACCTTTAACGTTATTATATATGTTATCATATAATCCATAATACTCATCGTTTAATTTAAACACGTTTGACCTCTTCAACGCTTTTAAGTCATCAAAACTATCCAATATATAGGTCTGACCGTTAACTGCTTGGTTCAGGGTATTAACTATCTTAAAGGCTTGAGCACAAGTAAGCGCGCCACTCACTACCCACATGATTTTTTCAGGGTCCTCAGCTGCGTTGTTGTATAACTTAACATAGTTCTCTGAAGTTGCAAATTCATAGCTTTCTTTTGTAAAAATAGTTGCTGCCCCACCACCTGCAAGTAATCCTGCGCCAATTAGTAATGATGATGAGCCTCCTGAGAAAGGAAGCAGTATTGAGCCTATGACTATAGCAGTTGCAGCAAGCGTGTCTATCGGGTTAGTCTTTAAACCATGTATGAAAGCAGAGCCAACCCTGTCACTTAAATAAATGACTGGGTTGCCAAGGAAGTACCATTTTTCTTTAACCCATGTTTTATAATCTTCTATTAATGCTTTACCAGTTCTTTTTAGATAAACTCCAGGGTTTTTAATAAAGGCTTTTATTGAATCAAAAAGGACCACGCCCTTAATCTTCCACCCTTCTATAATCTTTTCAAACCAGTTCATCTCATAACTTTTTAGGTTAATTGTTTGATGCGGCACGTATGTTCCTTGGTTGATGTACTTCTTGCTGAGGGCTAGTCCTCCCAGGCCTGCTAGTGCCGCGGCTCCCAGCCCGCCTAGTAACGCCGCGCTTGACGGTGTGTAGTCAGGGTTGACTGGCTCGCTGTTTTCTTTATAATTTCCTTGCTCGTAGTCAAAAGGGTAAGCAGCGCCTCCCCCCTCCCCGTCACCCTCTTCCTTGATAGTTATTGAGAATAATAACGCGTTGGTTGACTCGCTGCTAAGCAAGTCATCTGCCGTGACCATGACTGACTGCCGCCCGCCCGGTAATGAAAAAGAGTGAGTGACCTGGCTTGAAGAGACTGTTTTACCCCCTAATCCTTCATTATTAGCTTTGAACTCCACTCTAACACTAGTCCCTTCTTTATGAGAAGCGTTTAACAAGGTGAAACTAGTGGTTATGGTATCAGTTGACAGTATCTCGTCATGGTCTTGGCAGGGCTCGCCACTAACAAAGCACTCAACACTGCCCAGGTCCACTCCCAGGGCGCAGCCGCAGTCACCCGGGCAAGAGATGCAATCCTCACCCTCCTCACAAGCATTGTTGCCGCAACAATTAGTTAGATAACTGCACTCAGGACCATTATTAGTGCAGGTGACTTCCTGGCACTCACCGCAATTAGGGGCAGGGCAGTCAACAGAGTTACAGTAATGCTCTCCCTGCTCGCAATCACCATTGCCGTCACAAGGACTGATTGTTTCATGAACGCACCCATTAACACTGCAACTGTCGCTAGTGCAATCATCACCATCATCACAACTAGCTGGGCACGGGTCCTCTACCTCGCAGTAACTAACCCGGTTATTACTGCACTTAGCATCATTCCAAGTGGCGCCGCCCCATACCTCAGTGCAGTCCTCGTTACCAGCGTTGTTAGGCTCGCCACTATGCCAGTTAGTAAAGCTTGAGGAGCCACTAACCCACTGCCACCAACCCTCGCTGGAGCGGTCGTGATACCCAATCCAGCCAGGGTTAATCCACTCGTTCTCACAATTATCATTAACTGTGATTATGTGAGCGCCCAGTGACTCACAGTAAGATTTAACACTGGTCCATGAACCACTAGTCTCCTTATAGCAAGAATCAGCCCTGCAGGACCAGCCACTAGGGCAGTTAGTGGTGCAGGTGTTGCTGCAGGGGGTGTCGGGCACTATGTCAGCGCCGTCCTCTTTCTCACACACAACGGTTTTACTCTTGCCGCACTTAGCATCATTCCACGTGCCGTCACTCCACATGTGAGCACAATCCTCATTCCCAGCGTTGTTTGGCTCGTTGTTATGCCAGTGCTTGTAACCAGATGAGTCGTACAGCCACTCCCAGTCACCCTCTGAGCCACGGTCATTATAACCAATCCAGACGTCGCCCCTGGTGAAATCGTCAACCCACTTGTTCTCGCCAGCGTCATTAACAGTTACTAAGTGAGATTTTAATTCCTCGCAGGCGCTCTTCCCATCAGTCCATGACTTTGAACCCAGGTCCTTGTAGCACGAGCTTTCATAACAAGTCCAGCCACTAGGGCAGTTAGTGCTGCATTCATTCTCTGGCTCTGGGGGCTCGTTACAACTATTACCTGAGCAGCCGTTATCACAGTAACGCCGTATCTCTTCCCTGTTGCCGCATGAGTCATACCACCATAGGTTGCCATGATGACAACTTGTGTGGTGCCTTGACGAGCAAGTCTCAGGGCACTCCCCGCAGTCGCGGGCGCAGTTATCACAGTTCTCGCCATTATTGCATACGCCGTCGCCGCAGTAACTATTAACCTCGCACGAGTAACCGCAGCCAGTTGTCTCTAAACCACAGCCAGGGTCGCAGTCGCGTTCAATGTACTTCTTATCACTGGGGCAGCCGTTCTCACCGCACCCGCCAGCCACTGCCCACCGGCTGCAGCTGCACTCAGTGTCGCAGAAGTAGACGTCGTAACCCTTGATGTTCCCGAAGATAAAAGGCACTGACATGGTGTTTTGCCCCGGCTCAAACAGGAATTCTGAGTAATGATTATACTTATTATAGACCTGGAACGCGCACCCGCCTCTCAGGTGGCTTGGGCACTCATAGAAGAATACCTCGTAATTAGTTACTTCCTGGACATCAGGGTAAGTGGAGCAGAGGTAGCCGTTAACGTAAGTGGCTATTGACGCGCTAAGCAATAAGGGGGTTAAGAGCAGGGCTAGGCTTAACCGTTCATTGCCATCTAAAAAACTAATAGCCCCCGTGACAAGTAATAATATAAGCATTACAGTAATAAAAAACTAGTCTTTCTTTTGGTGAAAAATTTTCAATAAAATCACCATAAGATATCATTTTTTTTGAAAAAAGATTAAAATGGGATATTCTTTAAATCCTTAGCTGGTTCTTCTTGCTAATGGAGATAATCATTTATAAAGAATTACTTTTTACTATTTTTCTATGAAATTATTGTTAACAAGTACTGGTTTAAGGACTGCTAAGATTAGAAGAGCATTTAATGATTTAATAAAAAAAGATGTTTCAAAAACAAGGGTTATCTTCATCACTATAAACACAACTAGTAAGCGAGGAAGTTATTATACTAACCGGGAATTAGAAAGAATAACAAACGCGGGAATAAAAAAAGAGAATATTAAGTTATTAGATTTAAGCCAAGGCGGGATTATTAATATAGAGCCGTTTGACGTGATATACGTTGCCGGTGGGAATACTTACAAGTACTTAAAAGAGTTAAGAGACGCAGGGTTAATGGATAAGATTAGGAGGGCGGTTAAAAATGGTCGGTTATACGTTGGGAGCAGTGCAGGAAGCATACTAGCCGGACCTGAAATTAGGGCCAGCCAAGAGGAGAACACTGTTAAACTAAAAGACCTGGCTTGTCTGAGACTAGTGAGTTTCACAGTAATGCCACACTACAATCATAAAAGAAAACGAGAACTAGAAAAATTGAGAAAAGAAACTGTTTATGAAATTAAACCATTAAGAGATGAAGAAGCAATAAAGATTGATTATGAATTAATAAAATAACCTACCAAGTTAATCTTTCATCAAAAGCGTCAGGCTTTTTGCTGAAGGGGTTAACATCAATGACGTCATTAATGCCTAGATACTTAGCTATAATGCGTTCAACTCCAATAGCAAACCCACCGTGGGTTGGAACAGTCTTATTAAACAAGTCTAGGTAAGGTTTGTATAGAGAATAGTTAATCCCTTTATCTAAAAGCTTTTAATTCTTTTCCATATGGAAAATAAATACTCTAATCGCTTTTTAAACCAATTTCATAAACTAACTCTTTTTATAACACTATTAAGTTAACTTAGCCCGGCACTAGTAACCTTTTAATTATCCAATTATATTAAAAATAATTAATGGGTGTTAGAGAATCTCTCAGAGGATTTGGTGAAACCATCGGAGGTTTTTTTCGTGTTATACTTAAAATTCTTACTTTAGGTAGATTTGGTGAAAGCCCTGAAGACAAGGAAAAGAAAAGTGAGAAGATAGTGGAAAAACAAGTTTATTATATCAATCAAGTAAGAGAAACAGAGGAGAAATTTGAAAATGATCAAGAAAAGATTGGAAACTCAACTACTCGGAGAATAGTAAGAACAGTGGGCAACTTATTTGTCAGAAGTAATAAACTTTTTACTATTAATGAGGGCGCAATTAAACTACATATTAAACTATTCTTTCAAATAATTTTCAGACATCTTTACGAGTTATACCTTGAAAATAAAGCGGCAGCTGATATAGCATCATTTAATCAGAAGTATGAAGATATTGTTAATGAGTTAATGTCAATTGATAAAGACAAGCTTCAATCCTTTTTTAAGGACTTTAATGATAGGAAGAATGAAATAATTAAATTAATTGGCTCTGTGAAGGATGAGAAAAAAGAAAAGTATGAAGGCAAGCTTAAAGATGCAGTTGAGTACACAGCTAGTTCATTAATTGAACAGTTAAAAGTTTTAATTGAGTTTAAGAAGTACTTTTATGATAAACAGGTAAAGAACCTTAAGTTCCTTAAAAAGAATTCAAAAGTAATTGAGTCAAGTAAAGACTTGAAGGACGCTCTTAAGTTAGTAATAGGTTATAAAGAGGATGCGAAAAAATCATTAAAGAAACAAGAAGAATACATTAAGAAATTGGATGGGGACTTAACACTTGAAAATTTTGACGAATTATTTAACAACTTCATTGATGAATTAAAAGCAGAGAAGAGTGCTGTTGGGCATAGCCTTGGAGTTCTAGGTATATTTATGAGGAAAAAAGAGTTTATTAGGCACTTGCCAAGAAGTTATAAAGAACTTGGTCCAGGTAGGAGAGAATGGTTTTTAAAAGATTACCTGCCTTACTTGACAACGTTACTATTAAACATGACCAGACGAAAACAGGAGGTTATAAAAGAGTTAGGAAAAGCAGTAAAAGAAGAAGAAAAGAAAACAGAAAAACAAACAGGGATTTCAAATTTAAAAAATTCAAAAGAGAAAATAAAAGAGATAAAAGAATCAGCAGAAAGAACAAAAGAACAAGAAAAAAACGCAGAAAATATTGGAACATCGACTACACAAGGATCTAACTTATTAGGTCAACAATTACAAGGTACACGACCAAAATCTTCAGGTTGATTATAGAAAATTAATTAAATATTAGATTACACTATATATAATGGGGTAAAGTATTTAAAACAAAAATAAAATTCGTGATTAACATGGGAATAACATTAAAAGGTCTTGGAGGTAATGCTGAAGAAGCGTATACAATAGATAATTATCTTAAACAGGGTCTTAGTGATCAAGAGGCTCTTAACAAGACTTTATATGATTCTTTTTCAAAAACCTTTGAAAAAGGTGATTATGCTGACCAAAAAGAAATTCATTATCAGGGTATTACTGATTGTGAT
>WJKC01000007.1 GCA_014729335.1 archaeon
ATTATATTCTTTTCAAAATCTATAATGTTTTCATCAAATTTTTCAATAAAATCATTAAGCCTTTTATTAAGCGATTCAAAACTCATGTATTAAATAAAAAACATTAAATCTTTTAAGGTTTGTCTTAATTAGTCCCGCCAGGATTCGAACCTGGGTCAATCGGTCCAAAGCCGATTATCCTTGACCGCTAGACTACGGGACTATGAATTGAGAAAAGATTGGTTTGGTTTTTAACCTTTTCTGAAGGAGCAATAAGGTTTTTAAACAAAGTGGATTATCTAATGCTTAATGAAGGTTGACTCAATCACTGTTAACACGCCTAAGAACGCTATCCAATACCTTATTGGCTTCAGCATCTACTTATTAGTTTACGGTTCATTCGAGCCTTTTAAATTCATACTCGGACTGGCTTCATTCCTGATAACCTACGCTGCTATCTACCCTTATAACGACTTAATGGACTACGAGGTTGATAAAAAGGATAAGTTCAAGCAGGACTATAAAGCACTGGTAAGAGGTGACATGAGTGAGAAAACTGCAATAACACTAGCCTTTGGGCTGCCTATCATTGGCTTATTACTAGCAAGCCTAGTCAGCTTCTCCTATACCTTACTATTAATACTATTACTATTCCTTAACTTCCTATACAGCTCGCCTTACACCCGGTTAAAAGACCGGATGGGCTGGGCTCTGGTCTTAATGTTTTTCATGCAGTTAATAAAGTACACTATTGGCTGGTTCACTTTCACAACAGAAGTGGTCACCCTGCCTTCATGGATTGTGCTTACTTTCACGTTCGCTTACCTAACTAGTTATGTCTTATACAAGAAGAACATTATTAACATGACCAAGACCTTCAAAGAACATAAAAAACTAATGATACCACTTAGCGGCATTACTTTATTCTCCTTCATCATCTCATTCCTAGTTTATCCCTACAAGGTCCCGTGGTTATTATTATTCCCATTAACCTTCTTTGTACTAATCACTCGTAAGCAGAAGAACCAGACCACCAAGACCTTCAAGTTAATGGGCATCACAACTTCACTAATGACCCTCATAGTAATACTATTCCTATTACTTAACGTGCCGGCAATTGGCATGCTTAACCAGAATGCCTCAAGAGCCATTGACGAGCTGGGAGAGTTAACACTCCAGCGGATGGATAACGGCACTTACGAGTTAATATGCACTATTAACGAAACAATCTTCAGCTACCCTATCAGGGACCTGAAAGACCTTGACAACTACTTCAACATCACTGATTTAACAGTTGTAGTGAGCAATAAGTCAAACGTAGAGTAAGCTTTATAAACCCCCGAGAGTATCCTATAATTTGTAATTAAAGATGTGGTGTTCAATCCAACGATTGTTCACGAAATAGGCGTGCGAAATAATAAACCAACTCACAATTCCAATATAGTTGTAGTACATTAGGATAATATTTTTTTTGATTCCAGTTGATCCCGCTGGAGGTCACGGCTATTGGAGTTCGTTAACCATGCAAGTCAAGGAATAACCTTTTATTCCTGGCGCTCGGTCCAGTAACACGTAGGTAACCTGCCCTTTGGAGAGGGATAACCTCGGGAAACTGAGGACAATACCTCATAAATGACTAATTCTGGAATGACTAGTCATTTAAAGGAAATAAGGAAATGGCCTTATTTTGCCAACGGATGGGCCTGCGGCGGATTAGGTTGTTGGTGGTGTAACGGACCACCAAGCCCAAGATCCGTAGGGGCATTGAAAGATGGTGCCTCGGGAAGGACACTGAGACAAGGGTCCTAGCCCTAAGGGGTGCAGCAGGTACGAAGCCTCTACAATGCGCGAAAGCGTGATAGGGGAACTCCAAGTGCACTATCTATGATAGTGCTGTGGCGAAGTGTAAATAGCTTCGCAAGAAAGGGGTGGGCAAGACAGGTGCCAGCAGCCGCGGTAATCCCTGCGCCTCAAGTCGTGACCATGTTTATTAGGCCTAAAGTATCCGTAGCCGGACTAATAAGTCCCTTGTGAAATCGTGCGGCTTAACCGTACGGCGTGCAAGGGATACTTCTAGTCTTGGGACCGGGAGGGGTCAAGGGTATTTCTGGGGTAAGGGTTAAATCTTATAATCCCAGGAGGACCAACGGTGGCGAAGGCGCTTGACCAGAACGGGTCCGACGGTGAATGGATGAAAGCTGGGGTAGCAAAGCGGATTAGATACCCGTGTAGTCCCAGCCGTAAACACTGCCCGCTAGGTGTCGCATGTTCCTAGAGAGCATGCAGTGTCGAAGCGAAGGCATTAAGCGGGCCGCCTGGGAAGTACGCCCACAAGGGTGAAACTTAAAGGAATTGGCGGGGGAACACAACAAGGGGTGCATCGTGCGGTTTAATTGGACCTAACACCGGAAATCTCACCAGGGGCGACAGCAGTATGAAGGTCAGTCTAAAGGGCTTACCTGACACGCTGAGAAGAGGTGCATGGCCATCGTCAGCTCGTGCCGTGAGGTGTCCTGTTAAGTCAGGTAACGAGCGAGACCCATATCCTTATTTGCCACTTCTCATCCTCGGATGAGAAAGCACAATAAGGAGACTGCCACCGAAAGGTGGAGGAGGGCGTGGGCAACGGTAGGTCAGTATGCCCTGAATCTCCTGGGCCACACGCGCGACGCAATGGCAGGTACAATGGGAAGCGACACCGAGAGGTGAAGCAAATCTCTTAAAACCTGTCTCAGTCTGGACTGAGGGCTGTAACTCGCCCTCATGAAAACGAAATCCCTAGTAATCGCGTTTCAACAAGGCGCGATGAATACGTCCCTGTTCCTTGCACACACTGCCCATCGAACCACTCGAGTTGAGTATGGGTGAGTCACTCCCCCTCGGGGGTCGCGAACCTGTGCTCGATGAGAAGGGTTAAGTTGACACAAGGTATCCGTACGGGAACGTGCGGATGGAT
This sequence comes from archaeon, assembly GCA_014729335.1. GTDB lineage: Archaea > Nanobdellota > Nanobdellia > WJKC01 > WJKC01 > WJKC01. Next base: position 2,936 of record WJKC01000007.1, read on the forward strand.
CACCTCCTTTACATTATATAATGTAAACTTGATTTAGTGTGCTTTTAGAAAGAGTACTAATTATCTTGATTGAGAGTTAATCGCGCGCCTCATCTTTAATTTTTATAAATCCCAGCCTAAGCTCTTACTAATCTATGCCATGGCCGGGATTCGAACCCGGGACCCCACAATCTTCAGTCGTATGCTCTCCCGCTGAGCTACCATGGCAATAAAGTTAATCCATTACTAACATATACTAATTTATTGTTGACCTCGATATCCCTTAACTCGCTCCAATGATTAAGGAGTAAAGGGATTGACTCCAGGCCACAATGATACACGTCATACAAGACATCTTTTACACTCTTTATTTTATTCTTCATATACTTAGTAATATCCCTGCTTGTTTCCCCCATACAAGTCTTAATAGTTTGTATTTTCCTAAGCCGCTCGTCACTGTACTCTAACTCCTTATAAACCTTTTCTAATTCTTTTTTCAAACGCCTCATCTCACCTTTCTTAGCTAGTAAGTAGTCATCCTCTTCGCTTCTATCAACTAAATCATAATCACTTAAGGACTCATTTAATCTAATCAACTTATTGTTAATCTGAGTTGGCCTGCCATTTAATATTCTTAAATAATAACCTATCTCTGACTTAATCATACTCAACACTGATTCATTACCATATCTCTCTAGCAGTTCATCAACATAGTTATTATTACTAGAAGTTATGTATGGAAGAGTCACTAACGAAGGAACTTGTTCATAATCACTCGTCGCTTCTTTATAATAAATTTTCATTCTTGAACCTCCAAGCACTAACGCGTTATTCTGGTAAACTAATAATTTAATTAATTCAGGAACACATAAAACATGGCTTCCTCTTTTTAAATACTTCATTATTTGATTCTTATCTCTTAGTGTTTGGTTTATAAGGCCTTTATCTGTTACCAAATTAAGGTTTAATTTTTGATTCTTCCTTAATTCATCATTGATTAACTCATCAAGGCATGGATGATTACTAACCCATCTAGTCATCGGTATATCAATATAGTTTGATTCCCTGCCAAGGTATTGTGTAATGTTTTTTCTCATCGCAATTTTAAGCCACCGATAATTCATTGCAAGATTCTCAGCAGGCGCGTCTAAAGCTGAGTATAAACTGTTTTTCCAATAATGTGGAATCTTATATTTTTGAATACTTTTTCTTATAGCTTTTATTTTATCCTTGCTTAATGGTTCAATAAGACATAAAGGCGCGTCTCTACTTTTTGGTTTAATATTTACACCGCAGATAACATGTGACTTGTTATAATGCATATCATTAGTATCAACAGTTGTTTCTAACACAATAGCATCCTCTCTTAAATCCTTAATCAAAGATGTTTCGATTAAACCAGTACCGAGCACGGACCCATAATGTGAACTCCTGCTAACAACTTTAATTTCAGAGTCTAATAACTTGTTAATTAATTTTCTACTCTTTTTTAACGAGTCCGGAGCACCTGCCTCTAATTCCTTTATTATTTTAACAACGTATTGTCTAACAATCATTGGCATAGAGACATTTTTTAACTCATTGTTAACAAGTTTTGAAACTTCTGATATAGAATTTGCTTTCATTCTAATCGCCTCACTATAATCACGGCCGGTTTTGTTAAACCTGCAGTTTTGCCATTATTGTATTTTAATAAACCAGCCCGCCTCAATGACCTAACATTAAGCCACAAGCAGGACTTAGAGCACTCAAGAATAATTGACAACTCTTCAACAATCCGTGTTATTGTCTTGTCATGTTCATTAACATATCTCAATAATTTTTTCTGCTTAGTTGTGAGCCGTTCATTAGCTAGTTTAATTATGACCGAAGGGCCAATCAGCCTCTAAAGGGCCAACCACCAGTATTATGAATAGGCTTACTTACTGACTGATTTTTATCATATTTTACAACCATTTTAATCACCTATTACTATTATATAGTAGCAACCAATTTTTATAAGTTTTCTGTGTAGGAAAAGTTAGAGTTTCCAGCTCAAACATTTATTAAAATACTCATGAGTGAATAATTGTTCACTAACTAATCCTATTTTCTCCCCAATCCTCTTGAAAACACTTACTAGTTCATCACTAAGTAAACCAGTTATCACAAACTTATTGCAGTACTCCTTCCTTGCGTAAGAGGTTAAAGCCTTCAGCGCGCTAGTCCCATAACCCTTCTCAGCCGCCTCTATCTCCAAGTCATCCAAGGAGGCGACCCTGCACCCAAGCAACCCTCCTAGCTCGTACTGGTTGATGCAGAAACCCTTAAACCCGCCTATAGCCTTGTTTCCAAGAAGAACTTCGCCGTTATAACACGCGTCGCACTCACCACTATCCCTTTCATAATATAATAAAGTGATATTCATAATGAGAACTATTTCATCATCAACGTTTTTATACTTTCTGTTATAAAAAACTCTTTAACAACCGCTTAACCTGCACTTCAGGGCTCATGGTGTGGATTACTAAAGGAGTTTTTAGTGTTTTAATAAAAGTTGCTGTGTTATCATACTTGCTTTCATAAGGCTCCTTCTTCAATAACACGGCTAGCTGCGAGAAGAAAGCGTAGAAACCTCTTAGTAACGGGTTGTTGCCGTACCTCTCCCAGAAACGAGTCTTCTCAACCACTCGTTCAACACCGCTGTAACCAGCGTGTACTAACGTGTTATCAAAGTCACTCATCACCAAGTCAGGCTTGAACTTTTCTATCTCCTCCCGCGCCTGCCACAAATTAGTGACCATCTTATCATCATAGCGGGAAGCAAGGCTCTTCTTACCATCACGGATAATCAAGCACTTGAATACCTTGCACTTAATCTTTCTTTTAAGCCTGCTCGCCAGCTTCATGTCAATCAAACGGTTGCCAAGGAAAAAAATCTTCTCAGGATTCAACTCGTGCTGTTTAAAATAACTAATAAAAGCCTTAGGACGAGGCTTATAACCACCGTGAAAACTCATGTACCAGGAGCCAATAACATGAATGTTATCCAATGAGACCATAACATCAGTAAGGATTATCACGTTTAAATATGTAAACAGTAAACTTATTAAAAGCAGTTTTTTCTATTCTTTTCCATGCTAAGAACCCATACGTGCGGCGAGTTAACCAAGAAACAAGCAGGTAAAAAGGTTACGCTCGCAGGCTTTGTTGACTCAATCAGGAGTCACGGCGCACTAACATTCATTGACCTGCGTGACCGTTACGGCAAGACGCAAGCAGTGCTAAAAGATATTAAAGGAGCGGATAAACTGAGAAACGAGAGCGTTGTCATAATTAAAGGAACAGTTAAGCCCCGGATAAAAGGCAAAGAAAACCCTGACCTAAAAACAGGTGATATTGAGGTTAAAGCAAGTGAGTTAAAAATACTAACCAACCCACAAACCCTGCCATTCCAATTAACAGATACTAATATTAACGAGGACGTAAGACTGAAATACCGCTACCTTGACCTAAGACGCAAGGAGATGAAGGATAAAATAATACTAAGACATAAGATTAAAAGTATTGTTAGAAAATACTTAGAGGATAAAGGATTCATTGACATTGAGACCCCAACCCTTACTAAACGGACGCCAGAGGGTTCAAGAGACTTCATTGTCCCATCACGATTACATGCAGGCAAGTTCTACGCCCTGCCGCAGAGCCCACAATTATTTAAGCAGACACTAATGGTCGCTGGTTTTGACAAGTACTACCAGCTAGCCAGGTGCTGGCGGGACGAGGACCTAAGAAAGGACCGGCAGCCGGACTTCATGCAGATTGATATTGAACAGAGCTTCGTGGATGAAAAGGATATTCAAAACCTAATAGAGGGCTTGCTTAAGAAGATTTGGAAAGAAGTACTAGGCGTTAATATTAAAACACCCTTCCCCCGAATCACTTACGAGGAATCAATGAAGAAGTACGACAATGACAAGCCAGATATGAGGAAGGACTTAAAGACTGACTGGGCTTTCTGCTGGGTTGTTGACTGGCCGTTATTTGAATGGTGTGAAGAGGAGAATAGACTAACAAGCGCTCACCACCCATTCACCATGCCTCAGGAAAAAGATATTAAACTACTTGATAAAGAGCCAATGAAAGTAATGGCCAGGAGTTATGACATAGTATTGAATGGCTGGGAGCTGGGCGGCGGTTCAATCAGGATAACTGACACTAAACTTCAGGAAAAAATATTCACCATACTAAAGCTTGATAAGAAAACCCAAAAACAACGGTTCGGCTTCCTGCTTGAAGCACTAAAACACGCGCCTCCACACGGCGGCATAGCACTTGGAGTTGACAGACTACTAGCCCTAATAACAAATAGTGAAAGTATTCGCGACGTCATCCCATTCCCAAAGAACCAGTCAGCCAAGGACTTGCTAACTGGCGCGCCAAGCGAAGTAGAACTATTATTACTGGATGAGAATCATATTGAAGTCACTGAATTCGAAGAGAATAAATGATAATCACTGTTGGCTCAACCAACCCGTCAAAGATTAAGTCAGTTAAGAAAATAGCCGGCCAGTTATTCAAGGAATTTAAAATCAGGTCAGTTAATGCCTCCTCAGGAGTGACTGACATGCCCTTAAGTGATAATGAGATGATTAAAGGAGCTAAGAACAGGGCAGAATAAGCTCTTAAAAAAAGTGATTACGGAATAGGTATTGAAGGAGGGGTTGACGACACTGACCACGGCATGTTCTTATGCGCTTGGG
>WJKC01000059.1 GCA_014729335.1 archaeon
TCATAGTCCTCTCGCCTTTAATCCAGGACTTAATTGGTTATGATTTAAGCTTCACTGGCAGTTCTTACTTATTATTAATTCTTTCAAGCGCTGTTTATTTTTACGGCGGCTGGCCTTTTCTTAAAGGGTTTATTAAAGAAGCTAGGGGTAAGAAGCCGGGCATGATGACTTTAGTGGCAGTTGCCATCACTGTTTCTTATCTTTATAGTTCAATAGTGGTGTTCGGCTTGCCAGGCAGGTTTTTTTTCTGGGAGCTTGCAACACTAATTGTTGTAATGCTGTTAGGCCACTGGGTTGAGATGAGGTCAGTGATGAGTGCTTCAAGAGCCCTGGAGGAGCTGGCTAAGCTACTGCCTAAAAAAGCCCATGTTATTAGGGACGGGGGTGTAGCTGACATACCTGTTAGTGAATTAAAAAAAGATGAGATAGTGCTTATCAAGCCGGGAGAAAAAGTGCCGGCTGACGGCGAGTTAATAAAAGGCGAAACCAGTATTAATGAGTCAATGGTTACTGGCGAGTCAATGCCAGTAAGTAAGTCAGAGGGTGACGAGGTTATTGGCGGTTCAGTTAATAATGAAGGCTCCATAAGGGTTAGGATTACCCGCACTGGCAGTGAATCTTATGTTTCGCAGGTTATTGAACTGGTTAAGGAGGCTCAGAAGTCAAAGTCCAGGGCTCAGGGGCTGGCAGATACTGCTGCTTTCTACTTAACAATCATAGCTATTAGTGTTGGAGTCATCACCTTTGTCACTTGGCTGCAGTTTAATGACTTTGTATTCTCACTTGAACGGGGAGTAACAGTGATAGTGATTGCCTGCCCGCACGCACTTGGGCTTGCAGTTCCTTTAGTAATCGCTGTATCAACCTCCATCTCAGCTAAGAACGGACTGCTCATTAGGAACAGGGTTGCTTTTGAGCAGGCGCGCAGGGTCGACGTCGTAGTGTTTGATAAGACCGGCACTCTAACTAAAGGCGAGTTCGGCGTCACAGACGTAGTATCAACCAGCAGGTTAGGGGAGGATAAGGTCTTGTCATTAACTGCCTCGCTTGAAGCTAACTCTAACCACCCAATAGCCAAGGGCGTTGTTAAAAAAGCTGAAAATAAAGGGCTGAGATTGTTTAAAGTTAAGGATTTCAAGATTATTCCTGGCAAGGGCGTAAAAGGGGTTATTAATAATAAGTCTTACAAAGCAGTTGGTAATAATTACTTGAAAGAGAAAAACATCCAGTTTAATAAGTCACTAGGCAGGGGTAAAACCATTACTTACTTATTACGGGAGGATAAGGTTGTTGGTGCAATCGCTTTAGCTGACAAGTTGAGAGATGAATCTAAAGAAGCGGTTAAAGTTCTAAGGGAGCAGGGGATTAAGTGCGTCATGCTCACTGGTGATAATGAAGAAGTGGCTGAATGGGTTGCTGGCGAGTTAGGACTAGATGAATACTTTGCGAACGTGCTGCCTGATGAGAAGTCAGAGATAATTAAGGATTTGCAATCAGGGGGTCCTGTAGTGGCAATGGTTGGTGACGGGGTTAATGACGCGCCAGCGCTTACTCAATCAAACATTGGCATCGCGATTGGCGCTGGGACTGACGTGGCAGTTGAGTCAGCTGACATAGTACTAGTTAAGAACAACCCATTAGATGTTGTCTCGGTTATTAAACTATCAGAGGCAACTAGCAGTAAAATGAAGCAGAACCTGTTATGGGCAGCTGGTTATAATGTTATTGCCCTGCCATTAGCAGCAGGCGTTCTTTATAACTGGAATGTTTTATTAAGCCCTGCAGCAGGTGCTTTCCTGATGTCATTGAGCACTGTCATTGTAGCAATTAATGCCCGCTTCATAAAAGCTTCCAGTTGAAGAAAAGGTTTTGTCTTTTTTAGATAAGTTTATAAAAACGTGTTAATACTTATTACTTTGGAGTGTAAGGTGATTTAAGCAGAAACGCTTAAATAAAGAGTGCTGAAGGTCTCTGGACGCATTCTTTGAAGCAGATCCCTCGGGAAACACTTACATCTTACACTTCATTTTATTATCAAATGATTAAGCAAGAGTTAAGGCTACTTGGAGTGGATGATGGCCCGTTCACTCTTAATGATGAAAGAGTAATAGTTATCTGCACTGTCTATAGGGGCAGGCACTCGCTTGACGGCTTGTTCTCTTTCTGGGTTAAGCGGGATGGTTTAGATGCAACCAGTGAATTAATCAGAGCGGTTAATAAGTCAAAGCACAAGAAACAGTTAAAAATAATAATGATTGACGGCGTCGCGCTTGGTGGCTTCAACATCATTGACTTAGAAAAGGTTAACAAGGATACTGGGCTGCCGGTCATAGCGGTCATTAATCGAAAGCCTGACTTAAAGTCAATTAAGAAAGCGGTCAGCAGGTTATCAAGACCTGGTAAGCGGTGGGCTTTAATAGAGAAGCTGCCGCCCGTCTCTAAATTAAGACTGCGAGACGGCTTTGTGTACTACCAGTACTCGGGTTTAAGCAGGGAAGCGGCTGAGGACGTGATTAAGTCATCAACTCTTAGGGGGAAGATACCTGAACCAGTAAGAGCCGCCCACTTAATTGCGGGCGGAGTGGCTAGTCTTCTATAAGCACTGCCCTTGCAGGCGCTCCCTCAGCACCTATAATCCTCAATGGCAGCCCGATAAAAGTATAACGACCCTCCTTTACCTGTGAGAGGTCAAGTCCTTCAAAAATCACCAGTCCGTTATCAAGCAGTACGCAGTGGGAGGCGCAGTAACCAGTATGATACTTCTGAATGCTAAGGTAGTCAATACCCACTGTCTTAACACCTCTATCAACCAAGTATTGGGCTCCGTCCTCGGTCAGGTATACAAAGTCTTTTTTAAATGCCTTGAAACCAGTACCTGAGTTCCTGGTTTTTAATAATATTATGTCACCTTGTTTAATTGAAGCTCTTTTAAAATCATCACTCCTCAGTCCCTCTCCAAACTTAACATTGGTTAAGTCTATCACCAAGCACTTGCCGTAGAAATAATTAAGCGGGAGTTCATCAACACTCACGCCTTTATTATTAACGTGCAGCGGGCTATCAACGTGCGTGCCAGTATGAACCCCCATCCTGACCTCTGACAGGTTTGATGAATCAGCGGGTATGCTCTTTAACTGCTTTATATTGAATTCAGGGTTGCCTGGGTATACTATCATTCCCTGTTTAAGCCTCATTGAGATGTCATGTAACTTCAATCCACTCCCTCCCATCCCTTTTTAATAACTCCTCAGCCCCCTCAGGGCACTTAGTTCCCTTTTTATAATGCTCTAAACTCTTTTTATCCTTAATCTTTAAAACAGGGTTAATGAACTTCCAGCTGTTCTCCACCTCTTGCCAGTCAGTGAATAATGTTTTGTTGCCCATTAATACTTCATGCAGCATTAATTCATAAGCCTCAGGGGAGTTAGTGGGGTAGCGGCAGACGTGGCAGTAATCCATCACTACTGGTTCAATGTTTAACCCGTGGCCAGGCTTCTTAGCATTGAATTGTATTGAGATGCCCTCATTAGGCTTAACTCTTACTGATATCACGTTGGGACCCTTGTAATCAAGATTCTTGCAGAACAACCTGCAGGCGTGGTCTTTTAACACAACGTTAACTTCCTGGTTATTCCTTGACAAGCACTTGCCGGTCCTGACATAGAACGGGACTCCGCGCCAGCGGTCGTTATCAATTGTTATTTTAAGAGCAGCAAAGGTCTCAGTATTAGATTCTTTCTTAACTCTTGCTTCATCACGGTAGCCCTTGTACTGGCCTAGTACCACGTTGCCGGGCTTCACTGGGTTAAGCTTCTTCAGCACCTTGACTTTCTCCTTAATCAAGTCTTCAGGCTTAACAGTCTCAGGGTGTTCCATGGCTATTAATGATAGAACCTGCAACACGTGGTTCTGCACCATGTCCCTGACCGCTCCTGCTTTGTCATAATAATCACCTCTTAAACCAACCCCTTCTTTCTCGTCAATTATTATCTGAACATTATCAATGAACTCCTTGTTCCATATCTGTTCAAAAATGGGGTTAGCAAATCTCAGGACAACCATGTTCTGAACCAGCTCTTTTCCCAGGAAGTGGTCAATCCGGTAAATCTCCTCTTCTTTAAAGATGCTGGTGACGAACTGGTTTAACTCTTCTGCTGATGCCAGGTCATAACCGAATGGTTTTTCAAAAACAACTCTTTTATACCCCCTGCCATTTAGTAATTGATTATTCTTAATTAACACTGTCACGTGTTTGAATATTAACGGAGGGGTTGCCAGGTAGAACACCTTGTTGCCATCGCATTTATGTAACTTATCTATCTTTTTAATAAAACCTGCCAGCTCCGGCGCCTTCTTCTCTGTTAAGTCCTGCTGAAAATAGTATATTTTATCTTTTAGTTTTCTAAGCGTCTTGTTATCCATTCCTCTAACATGTTTTTTAAGCAATACTTTCTTAAGGTATTCTTCTTTTGTCAGTTTTTCCCGGCTGACACATACTACTGGGCAGTCTATAACCTCCTTACTGACTAATTGGTAAATGGCTGGTATTAGTTTTCTCTTTGCCAAGTCGCCTGTTGCTCCGAAGATGATTATCATTATTACTCTTTCTTCTTTTTAACCGAGTGGCCTCCGAACTCCCGCCTGATAGCTGCAAGCAGCCTGTTAGCCATTGAGTTATCATCACGTGAAGCAAACCTTGAGTATAAAGCCTGGGTGTTAACCATGAACGGGACTCGCTGCTCAACCGCTTCTTTAACAGCCCACCTGCCCTCGCCGCTGTCATCAACGTAGGGTTTTAATGACTCCAGTTCAGGGTCATTAGTGAAGGCTTTCTCAGCCATCCTTAATAAAAATGAACTAATAATGCTGCCGTGATTCCATAACCTGCTTATCTTTTCTAAATCAAGGTCTTTGAACCTGCCGTTGGCCAGCAAGTCAAAGCCCTCAGCAATTGACTGCATCATGCCGTACTCTATAGCGTTATGAATCATTTTAACATAATGTCCTGAGCCGCTGCCGCTGATGTAAGCGTAGCCGTCAGTCATGCATAATGACTTGATTATCGGCTCTATCTCATCATAAGCTTCTCTGTCACCGCCGACCATCATGCAGTACCCCTTGTCAGCCCCGCTTAAGCCGCCGCTGGTGCCAGCATCCATCATGGTCACCCCTATTTCTTTCAACTTAGCTGCCCGGCTCATTGTTTCATGAAAGTTAGAGTTCCCGCCGTCAATCACAATATCATCCTTGTCTAATAATTCTTTCAGTTCATTAAGCACTTCTTTAACAGGCTCGCCTGAAGGCACCATCACCCAGATAATCCTTGGCTTGGATAACTTACTAACAAGTTCCTTGATGCTTTCTGAGCCGGCTGCTCCTTTACTAACCAGTTCTTTCACTTTACCAGGGTTTTGATCAAAGACGGTTACTTTATGATTATCCTCTAGCAGCCTCATAACCATGTTATTGCCCATTCTTCCTAAGCCAATAAAACCTAACTCCCCCATAACTGGTAATAAACTATTTGTTGTTTTAATACTTTTATTGTTATCTAAGCAAGGAATTCCGGGCCCAGCGCTTCAAGCAGGTCAGTGTGCTTCTTAAAGTATTTCCTTACAGGCTTGAACATCTTTATCAGTTCATTTGTTAATGCCTTCTTTAAGTCAAGCGGGTGTAGTTCTTTTTTCTTAAAAACTTTCTCCAGTGACTCATAATCCTTGAACTCAGCGTCGCCGCCGAACTTTGCCGGCCGCTCAACCTTTAAACCCTTTCTTATTGGGAATAATAAGTACCTGCATAACTGCAGTACAGGATTGTCCTTAACCACTCCTTCAGGGCAGTAAGCGTTCTTCACCTTTTCTTTTATTGAATCCTCTGAATCATAGACTTTAATAACAGTCTCAGGGATTGACGAGCTCATCTTAACACCCGGTCCTTTTAACCCCTGGATTAAAGGCTGCATTAACTCAACTCTTGGCTCATAGCCAATCCTTGGCAGGTAATCCCTGGCAAAAGCCATTATGTGGCGCTGGTCAATACCGCCCCATTGAATATCAACGCCTAAGTACTCTTCATCCAGCGCCTGCATGATTGGGTAAATTAGCTCTGACACTTTAGGATTCTTCATCCTGGTTACCTCGCTAGCAGCCCTCTTTGCCCGGTTAATGGTTGCCATTGTGCTAATCTTAAGCAGGTCTAACTGGTAGTCCTTTGATAACTGGAAACTGGAGCCCGTGACAAACTCGGGCTTCTTATTCCATGGCAGTGATAACTCTATGCACTTCTGAGTGAACTCTGACCTCTGTTTAATCTGCTCCCACGGGGCTTTAAGGTCATCAAGTGCTGCGTGGATATCAGCTATTAATATCTTTGTTTTGACACCCGCTTTTTGTAAGTCAAAAACCTTTGATAAAGGAATTATGTGGCCAAGGTGTAGTGAACCGGTTGGTGCTCTGCCAATATAAGCGGTTAATTTTTTCTTTTCTGATAATTTCTTTTCTAATTCATCTTTTCCTATTACATCAATTGTGTTGCTGGTGATTAAATCAATTTTTTCTTGAACATTCATTAAATTAAAGACAACCCTCTAATCCTTATATAACTTTTTCTTAGAAAAATTTTTAAAAAACTCGCTGCTGGGGTTAATACTAATGTTATCAAAGAATGTTCCTGGTTACAAGGATTATTTTAACGGAGGCAGGAATCCTAATCAGTTCCCAATTAATAAACTTGAGTTAATAATTAATGAATCTGACTGGTGTTATGATAAGTCAGGCAGTAATAGATTATTATTCAAGCATAGAGTGCTGGGGGGTTATTATCTTGAAATCCCTAAAAATGAAAAACCTGTTTTTAAGAGATACTATGTGAATGATAAGCGGATTACGAGTAAAAACCACTCAATTAGTGGTTTATTACTTAAACTAATTAATTACGAGCCAAAAGAGTATCATCTTATTTTTAATGAAAATAGTGTAAAGGTTGTTAGTGGTAAGAGAGTCATTGACTCACTAGGCCCTGGATTATTCCCTAAATCTGTTGAAGCTTTCAAGGTATTATACCATCACTTCCATATAATCTTCAAAGATGATAATTTCCTGAGATTGTTAGAGGATTCAGAGTCATTTATTTATTACTAAAGAAATTTAAATAACAATAACCTAATCTCCTTTAATGGTTGATTTTACTTGGCGTGTTGGGGGCGAAGCTGGTTATGGCATCGCAACTGCCGGGCACTTATTTGCCCGTATGTGTATGAATCACGGGTTGAACGTTTTTGGTTCAAGGGAGTACCCAAGCCTTATTAGGGGCGGGCATAATACTTTCAGCATCAGGTTCAGTGATAAACCATTAACTTCTCAGTCTATGTACTGTGACTTAATCGCGGCTCTTAATGAAAATACAATCTGGGAGGAGAAGGATGATTTGAGAAAAGGGGGGGTTATTATCCATGATGACGAAGTTAAACCAAGGGTAAAAGGTGATTATAAACTAATACCAGTGAAGTTAAATGAGATTGCCGGCAAGCATGGTGATGCTAAGATTATGATGAACACGGTCGCAATAGGAGTCTCAGCTGGCATGTTAAATTTTGATAAAAAAGCTTGTACTGATGTTATTAAGCGAGTTTTTAAGAAAAAGAAGAAGGTTATCAAACCTAATATTAAAGCTTTCCTGGAAGGTTATGAATTAGGTGTTAAGCATCAGATAATGAAGGTTTCTAAGAAAAAGAAACTTAAGAAGATGTTAGTTAATGGCAACACTGCCTTTGCTATTGGTGCTTTAAGAGCTGGCTGTAACTTCATCAGTGCTTACCCAATGACCCCTGCCACCAGCATCCTTGAGTACTTATGCTTGAAAGCAGAGGAGTATGGGGTCAGGGCTGTTCAGGCAGAGGATGAGATTAGTGCTATTAATGACGCGCTGGGAGCTTCTTTTGCAGGCGCCAGGGCCATGACCTGCACCAGCGGCGGAGGGTTTGCGTTAATGAATGAGGGCATCAGCTTAGCTGGGATGAGCGAGGCGCCGGTGGTTATTGCCTTGGCTCAGCGACCGGGGCCCGCGACCGGGCTTCCTACAAGGACTGGCCAGGGCGACTTATTATTTGCTATTAATGCTGGGCACGGTGAGTTCACCAGGGTGGTGATGGCGCCGGGTGATGTTAAAGAGTGTTATAGCATGGCGCTTAAGGCATTCAACCTGGCTGATAATTACCAGACCCCGGTAATAATCTTATTAGACAAGCACTTATCTGTCAGTGTTAACTCTGTTAAGAGGTTCACTGATTCTTATAAGGTTAACAGGGGCAAGTTAGTTACTAAGGGCAGGAAGGTTAAAGAGGGTCATAGGTTTAAGCGTTACGAGTACACCAAGGACGGGGTATCGCCAAGACCGGTTCCAGGTCTTAAAGGACTTACTTATTGTTTTGCCGGCGACGAGCACGACGAGGAGGGATTCATTGTTGAAGCTAGTGACAAGGCCAACCTGATTGCTGAGAAGCGGTTAAGGAAGCATAAAACGATTAAAAAAGAGTTAGGCAGGGGTTTTAAGATTCATGGTAAGGGCAAGAATACTTTAATGGCTTGGGGCTCAACTAAGGGGGCGATAATTGAGGCGCAGAAAATACTTGAAGAAAAGGGTTTTGACACCCAGTTCATTCAGGTTAAGATTTTAGCTCCGTTGAATGTTAATGAAATCAAGAAAGCTGTTAAGGGCCAGTTAATCATTATTGAGAATAACCGTGATGGTCAATTAACCCACCTGCTCGGCGGGCTTGATTTTAAACAGATTAATAAGTATGATGGCAGACCACTTCACCCTGAGGAGATTGCAGACAAAGTGGGGAGGATGCTTAAATGAGTCTTGATACCTGGAATAAGCCTAACTGGTGTCCGGGTTGTGGCAACTTTGGTATCTGGAACGCGTTGAAACTAGCTATTGAGGATTTAAAACTGACTCGCGAGGAGGTTGTTATGACTGGCGGCATTGGGTGCTCTAGCAAGATTCCTTACTGGGTTAATGTTAATGCTTTCTGCGGCTTGCACGGCAGGCCTGTCTCACTTGCAGCGGGCATTAAGTTAATGAATCCTAAACTAACTGTTATTGCCTGCGGGGGCGATGGTGATGGTTACTCTGAGGGTGTTCAGCACTTCATTCATTTCTGTAAGGATAATTTTGATATTGCTTACTTTATTCATAATAACCAGATTTACGGCTTAACTAAGGGCCAAGCATCACCTACTAGTGATGAGGGGTTCATCACCAAGACCACTCCCTGGGGGGCTTTTAAGGCGCTTAACCCTGTTAGCACAGCCTTGGGGGCTGGGGCCACGTTTGTTGCCAGGGGTTTTGCAGGCGACATGCAGGGGCTTAAGGGTTTAATGAAGAAGGCTATTAAGCATAAAGGAGCTGCCTTAGTTGACATCCTGCAGCCGTGCGTTACTTTTAACAAGAAGAACACTTTTGCCTGGTATAAAGAGCGGATTTATGAGCTTAAAAAACCCTTTAAGACTAGGGCTGAGGCTTTTAAAGAGTCTCTTAAATGGGGTGATAAGATACCAATTGGTGTTTTCTACCAGTCAAAAGAGAAGACTATGGGCGACCACCTGCCTAAACCCGGCAAGGTTAAGAAGCGGAGTATTGGTAAACTGCTTAAAGAATTAATGTAGGGCTTTAATTATTTCTCTGGCAAATTCTTTGGTAAAATCAGGGCCCTTGGCTGTTATCACTTTTTTATCCCTGGTTACTCCCTCGTCAGTATAGATAGCTCCTTTTGACTGAAGGTTATCTTTTTCTGAAGGAAAAGAGGTTGCCTTAACTCCTTCAAGCACTCCAGCATTAGCCAGGATGCTCGGGGCAATACAGATTGCAGCCAGTAATACCCCTTTTTCATAAGCAAGACTCGTAATCCTCAGAACTGCCTCGTCATTAAAGTACTTAATAACTCCTGAGCCTCCAATGAATACTATTGCGTCAACGTCATCAGTGTCTATTGTATTTATTAACCTGTCAGGTTTTATTTTCCCGCCAAGCATGCCTGTGACCTCCTCAGTTGTTTTTGAAGCTATCTCTACTGTCACTTCTTTTTCCAGTAACTCCTTGGTTTCAAATAACTCTTCATCCCTAAAACCGCCTGGGGCAATGATTATTATAACACTTGGCACTGAGGGGTTCATAAAAATTATTATACTGCTAGTTAATTAATAGGTTACGATGGTTAAATCAGAGGAGAGTGTGGGCGCTGTAGTGTATCATGATGATGAATTCCTTTTATTAGAATATGGCAAGGGCAAGCACTGGGGCTTTGTTAAAGGACATATAGAAGGGAATGAAACTAAGAAGGAAACCATCCTAAGGGAGCTGGAGGAGGAGACTGGCATCACTGATGCTGAGATAATCAATGGTTTTAATGAAAGTATTGGTTATTACTTTAAAAGAAGGGAGCTGGTAAGTAAGAAAGTGACTTACTTCCTGATAAAAACTGGTTCTAAAAAGGTTAAGATTAGTTACGAGCATTCAAGTTTTAAGTGGCTTCCTTATGAAAAAGCTTTGAAGAAACTTTCTTTTGAGAACACCAAACGCTTGCTCCGAAGGGCTAGAGAGTTTCTACGTTAACCGCGACGCTTTTATAGTTTGGTGTGAAGCTCTCCTCATCAAACTTTAACGGGTATAAGTTATTGACTTTAAAGTAGTGTATGTAAGCACCTATCACTCCTCTCGGCATCTTGTCCGAGGCGTAAGCCCTGTTTTTCAAGGCGCCTGCCAAGCTGGTAACCTTTATTCTTGAACCATTATTTACTCCCAGCTTCTTCATGTCCTTTGGGTTTAATAAGAATCCTTTCTTAACATTCCTTGACAGTGTCTGGCTTTGACCCGTTGCCTCGTCACTGAGGAATGAGTACTTTGACCTAAAGGTTGTCAGGATGAACGGGTATTTATCACTGGTGAAGTCGCTTAAGCCGTCAAAATCCTCTGGCATGAATCTTTTATGCTTCACTGTCTTATCAGGCCACTCATCATAACCAGCCCATAAGTTATTCGCGTTAATCTTGGTATAATCCTTCACTTTGCTTTTTAACTCTTTGAACACTTCTTTTGAGTTGTCATAATCAAATAGTTTTCCTTTCCGGAACTTGCGGCTGAGCTTCTTTAAGACCTTCCATAATTGTGGCTGTCCCTTCAGCACCTTGTTCACTTTTCTTACCCGCCGCTCGCCGTTAGTTATTGTCCCTTCGCTCTCTAACAGGCTCGCGATTGGGATGACAACGTCTGCTTTCTTTGACGTAGTGTTATGATATGAGCCAAAGTATACTATAAAGGAGTTCTTTAGTTTTCTCTCAACTTGTTTGGTGTCAGGCAGTGACTTGAAAGGGTTGAACTCTGTTAAGAAGACTGCCTTGGCTGGTGACAGCATTAATGCTTCAATAATGTTCATGCCCTTGCACTTAACCCCTTGTTCACAAGCAGCTCCAAATACGTCCCCAACGCCTTGGACATTAATCTCTCCTCTAAGAGTTAGTATTTTTCCTTTCTTCAATAACACTAGGTTTAGCAGTGAGTGAATGTTCTCTAAGCTATTTACGTGCTGGGTTAAGCCCATGCCATGGAATACTCCAAGGCTTCGCGAGTTAATCACTGCTTTCACTAACTTCTTGTACTGTTTTTTTTCTAAGCCGCAGTTACTGCACACCATCTTGAAGTCGTAATCCTTGACTTTTCTTTTTAGTAACTCGTAGCCTTCAACCCGGCTCTTAGCACCGCTTCTTATTAACTCGTGTATCAAGCCGTTTAACAAGCAGGTCTCTGAGCTCGGGGTGATGGTTATCATCTCCTCCCGCTCGCTTGAACCCCTGCTGAAAGAGTGAATCTTGAATAACTTTATTTCCTCGCGCTTCATTAGTTTATTATAGAAGACTGGGTAGTTCTTATCAGGCTCTGAACCGATTATTAATAACATATCTATCTTATCAACATTCTCAATCCAAGTCAGGTTTGGGGTTCCATACACGTTGTCCATGCCCATCACTGTCGCGATGTGGCATAATCTGCCGCAGCATGAGTCAATGTTCGGGGTCTCGTAGCACTCCCTGGCAAACTTCTCTAATACATAATTATCTTCGTTAGTTATTTTACCTGAAGTATTGAAGAATACTTCACTAGGTGCTAAATCCTTTGTTTCCTTAATTATTTTCTTAAAAGCTTTTTTCAGCGTTGTTTTCTTCCCATTAATTAACGGCTTGGTAATCCTGTTCTTGTCAAACACCTCGTTGATTGTTAAACCCTTAATACAAGGGGAGCCCTCGCTCATCTCATCACTCTTAACTCCCTTAACACTCACTATCCTGTTATTTTTTACTAAGTATTTTATCCGGCAGCCACAGCCGCAGTAAATGCACGCAGATTCCTTGCCCATTAATTAATTAGAGATTAATCTTTTACTATTAAATTAATCGTTTTAAACCCAAAGAGTTATTAACCCCTTCTTAGTTTGATTATTAATGAAAGGAGAAATTAAAACATTAAAACCTGACATGAACCCAACTTATGGTTTTATTAAAACCGAGACAGGGGACAAAGACTTGTTTTTCTATCAAACAGACGTAGAGGGCGGAGAAGCCGAGTTCAAGAAGTTAAAGTTAGGCGATAAAGTAACATTTGAGAAAGGAATGGGCGATAAAGGACCTAAAGCAGTAAAAGTTAAGAAAGCAAAAACTGAAGAAGCAGCGTAAAAAAGGTAATTTTACAAAAATTTTTAGTTATTTATTTTAATATTTTTAAACAACTAGTGAGTACTATATCATTATGAAAAAGAAGTTAATAACCCTGGCATTATTATTCACTATCAGCTTCATTGCTGCAGGTTATTACATCCCAATAGCCGGGCTATCATTACTCTTCGGGATAATGCTAGTAATGACTGTTCTATACAAATAGTAATTTTTTAAATAATAAAAGAGTAGATTATAATCATGAATCTTAGGCCGACCAGGATAAAAGCCTCAGGCTCTTATATAATAGCCACCCTGTTGCCGTTCATGGCTCAGAAATGGGCTGAGTCGCTGCTGCCAATCAGCTTATTAGTGAGCGCCGGCATCATACTAAACGCTGAAGTGAAAAGAGCAAGGTACCGCTACAAGATTAGTGACCAGGAGTTAATAAGCGAGACCGGCATCTTAAGAAAAGATAAGACAACGCTGAACTTACATAACATTGTTAAGATAAACGTTGAGCAGGGATTGCTGCAGCGAATGCTTAACTATGGTCATATTGAGCTAGAGACCAAGAGCCGGCCGTTGAAAATGCAGTACATCCCAAAGCCTGAACTAATCGCGAGGCGGATTAAAGAGTTAAAAAAGGATCTTGACTAACATGGACTGCGTTGTTATTCACTACTCAGAGATAGGATTAAAAGGCAAGAACCGGCCTTATTTTGAAAAAAGATTATTAAACAATATTAAGAAGAAAACAGGCTTAGAGGTTAAGCGAGAGTACGGCAGGCTGGTAATGGTTTATGATAAAAACCAAATAAGGCTGTTAAAGAAGGTTCCGGGTATTGCTTATTACTCGCCAGCTCTTAGAGCAGAACTGGATTTAAAGGATTTTATTAAGAAAGCAGAGTCATTAGTTACTAAAGGTTCTTTCAGAATAACTGCCAAGCGTTCAAACAAGAGCTTCAAGCCTAATTCAATAGAGATAAACAAGAAGGTCGGCGAGGCATTATACAATAAAGGCTTAAAGGTTGAACTTGAGAAACCAGACACCGAGGTATTTATTGAGGTTGGTAATAAGAATGCTTACTTGTACACCAAGAAAGTCAAGGGGCTGGGTGGGCTGCCAGTAGGAGTAACAGGCAAGTTAGTCGCCCTGGTCAGCGGGGGGATTGACTCGCCAGTAGCGTGTTACGAGATGATTAGAA
>WJKC01000060.1 GCA_014729335.1 archaeon
AGAATGAAGTGATCAGATTATACTGGACTTTGTTGCAGTCGGGTAATACTAGTGGTTTTGAGCGTAAGCGAATAATGGCAGCATTAACTTATTACGTTTGTAATCGCGAAGGACATGGCACTAGTATGCAGGAGTTAAGTGTTCTTGTTGGTTTTGACCGGCACAAATTATTCAAGTCATTAAAAAAGTTAAGGAAGAGGTTGTTATTACCACCTATTGTGCCTTGCATCGAAGGATTAATCATTAAGCATGGAAATGAATTAAAAATGAAACCAGAGACCATTAGCAACGCAATCAGACTAGCTAATAAAGTTAAAGACAAAGTGATGAATAACCCATTAGTCATTACCGGCACATGCCTTTACATAGCAGGCCAAGAAAATAAAGAAATGGTTAGCGTTAAGACAATAAGGAATCACTTAGACATTAGTGAAAGCACAATTTATTCACTGAAAAGGAAGATTAAAAACTTTGATATTACCGGAAATTAGGTTCACACTCTCATTCTATTTATAAGGGGAATAATCTTTTTAACAAACATGAGTATTCAATTAACTATGACAGGAGAGAGGGTTCTTAATTTTGATATTCCCTTATTTATTAAATGGGCTGGTGGTAAAACTCAATTACTTAGGGATATTAGTAAATACCTGCCAGATGATTTTAGAGGCTATTATGAACCTTTTGTTGGTGGTGGGGCTGTATCATTTTTTATTCATCAAAATTTTAATCCAAAAAAGATTGTGTTATCAGATATTAATGAGGAATTAATTAATACTTACAAGGTCATAAAGAATAATGTTCAGGAACTGATTAGATTACTTAAGATTCATAAACAAAATGATTCTAAAGAATATTTTTACAAAATTAGAGGTTTAGATAAGCCAGTAAGTTATGTTAAAGGATTAAGTGATGTTGAACGAGCTGCTAGAATGATTTACTTAAATAAAACCTGCTTTAATGGTTTATACCGAGTTAATAGTAGAGGTCTATTTAATGTGCCTTATGGTCGTTATAAAAACCCAGGAATATTTGATGAAAATAATCTATTTAAAGTTAGTAAACTATTAAGTAATGTTACATTAAAAACTAGCTCTTATGATTATATATTAAATGAAATTAAAAACTGCGATTTTATTTACTTAGATCCACCTTATTACCCATTAAATGGTAATAGTTTCACAAGTTATACTAAAAATGACTTTGGCAAAAAAGAGCATATAAGACTAGCTCGTTTTTGCAAACAATTAAATCAACAGGGTGTTAAATTCTTATTAAGTAATAGTCATACTCCAGAAGTGCTTGAATTATACTCTGATTTTAATATTAATACTGTTATGGCTCGGCGAGCAATTAATTGTAATGGTAACGATCGTGGAGAAATAAGAGAGGTATTGATAACTAATTATTAATTAATTTTTTTAATAATATTATTCTTCCCAATCTCGCCAGAACTTAACTCTTGGTGGGTGTCTTGTCGCGCTCCAAAGAATCTTATCTATGTTTTGTTCACCTGTTCTCAAAAATCTAATGTAACCCATTAAGTAGGCCCTTGGTGGCTGAACCTTGCCGGTTGTATAATTTAAGTCTTGTTCAAGCATGAATAACTGAATATAACATAAGATTATGTAAGGAGAATCATATATGAACCTAAAAGATAATTTGCTTAACTGTTCTTTAAAATTGTCAGGGTCAGCTCCTTCATATATCTTCTCAATTATTTGATAAAACTTCTCAAAATCTTCTGGATTAGTTTTCATCATTAAATCAAGATTTAATAAAGCCCTTAAGTGATTAGGTAAGAATGAATCTTGTCCTTGCTTTTCAAGAATTATTTGAAAGTTATTCATTACATCATATTCTTTATTCTTAAGGGAACCACCTAATTTTTTAGGTCTAAAAATCTTAAGAGCAACTCTATCATCTTTGTAAACAACTTTTTCTGCACCAAGCCCTAATCCTCTAATTATTTTAGCCATCTCATCATAATTCATTAATTGATGAGTAATATACTACCATTATTAATATTTTGGTCTTTACACTTTAGCCTTAAATACTTCCTGTTAACTAAGTAAAACAATGAATCCTATAAGCTGCATGCCTGAATGGTATCAGGAAATAACCAAGGAAATCAAAACAAAACCAAAGAAGCTAAGCCCAGAGAAAAAAGCAATAATCAATTACCTTAAGGAGCAAATTAGGCAGCTTGAAGAGTCTTAGTTAGTTATTTAAATTATAATGTTTATCTTTATATTATGCCTAAGAAGAAAAACGAAAAAGAAATGTTAATTTTGAAAGGTATGTTCACTATTGCTATTTTATGTGTAGTTGTTGTTGGTTTTCTGCTTTATAACTCACTTGTTTTAGGTCAACAAATACCTGAATATTCATTAGCATTTTTTACTTCAACAATAACACTAGTTTTAGGATATATAGCAGGTGGTGAGAAAAAATGAATTCTTTTTCAGAGTTAATTAAAGGAGTCGTCGGATTATTTTTACTTATCAATATATTAGTTTTAATACTACCTCAATTAGGTAGTAACCCATTTATTAGTCCTGCAGTATTTATATCTTTTATAATATTCATAATAGTTGCATTGATAGTATCATTTATTAAAGAAATACTATAAAGAATCTACTTACACATAAATGCCCATATATCATCCACTATGAAATAAATGAAGTTCACTAGGCCCATTACCCCGAAGACGTAGACAATGTTCTCTGTATAATAATAGGTGATTAGGCCGCTGAACCAAATAAAATTGTTCAGCAGCCAAACAAGAACGTTATCCATGCCTCACCTTCAATTTCTCAATAGCTAAACGCTTAATGTCAGGGTCACTTAGAATCAGGTTCATTACTTCATCTTTCTCCCTGTTTAATCGTTCTACTTCAAGTGCTTCCTTAACGTCAAGGATTAAACCACACTTACCGCAATACTTATTCGTTGGAGCGTTGCCTTGGCCGCAGCGATCACAAGGCACTAACTTAATGGCTTCATCTTTTCCTTCCTCATCAATCACTATGCCATGCATCTTAAGCAACGCTTTATCAACGTCGCGACCACTAAGGTGTATGTAGACACTGGCCATTGCACTGTCTTGAGTCCAGCCAAAATACTCTTTCATCTGGGCTTCAGTCAAGTGATTGCACAAGTGAGTGGCCCGCGCATGCCTGAAAGCATGCGGGTTAACTTTCTTATCAATCGCAGCTAGTTTAGCAATCTTCCTTAAGTTATGTCTTATTGTGTCATACCTTAATCGTTCTGGCGGGTATGGTCTTAATGCAACCCATAGTGCAGCATCAGGCCTACGGTCCGGGTGCTTGTTCAACCAGTCAGCCAGGTAAGGCACTGCAGCCATCACCCTAACACGCCTTTGGCCTGTCTTGCCATTAACCATTAAGACACAACCATACTTATCGAATTGTATGTGTTTAATCTGTAGGTTACCAACCTCACCAATCCTGCAACCTGACTCGTATAAAGTCGCGATAAAGGCCTTATCCCGCTCGTTAGGCGCACACTCTATTAGTTTCTTTACTTCTTCCTGGGTTAGTATCTCCTCTGGCAGCTTCTTAGTCTTCTTACACGTCAGATTAACCCATTTAATCTTATCAGGGACTTCCTCATCACCCTCAAGCCAGGTAATGAACTTCTTCAACATAGTCTTATAAGTGACCTTGGTCCAATTAGTGTAATCCCTGGACTCAATAGTGCCAACAACCCCAACAAGGTCCTTCTTGGTCAATTCTTTAAACTTCTTGTCACCAATTAGCTCAGCGTATAAGCAAAGGACTCGGACGTAACGAGACACTCGGGCCTTGCTAATACCCTTAGCTAAAAGGTAATTGTGAAACTCAGTGATGAGTTCACGATTAGAGTCAAGTATCTTGACTTTCTCCAAGTGACGCAAACTCCTACGCATTCGCTTGTCAAAGTCATGAATACCCCTCAACTTAGATGTCATATTATACCTCCTGTAATATCCTGAGAAGTATAAAAGGAAATAGCCCCCGGCGAAGGGGCGCTACTTAGACCAGCCACTGGCCGGACTTAGTCACTGCGTGATAATATCCACTCGTTTACTCATACTTCACGCAATGTAATACTACAAGTTTAAGTAGTTCGTGAATAAAAAGTTTTGTAGAGACCAATTTTAGCAAAAAGATAATAATATACTATATATTCTATTTAAATAATGGTTGATAAAAAAGTTTCAAAACAAGAAATAGTTGAAGAACGTATTGAAGAACCTGAAAAGACTATTCATAAATTACATGATCCAGAAGTCAAAAATATTTTTGTCTCTAAAGAGTACTATAGGAAAGAAAAAAAATTAATTATTTATCCTTCTAGAAGACAAGGCGATGAAAGAGTGCCTAAATATAAAAACATTAAAAAAGTCATATTAGAA
>WJKC01000061.1 GCA_014729335.1 archaeon
ACCCTGGTAATCCTTCCCACAGGACTGCCGCCTGTTTGATAGACAGTGCTTGTCTTATTCTTGATTATTATTTGGTAATCACCAGTTGATAAGACCAAGTCCTGGAGCGAAGTGTTATTAAGAGCTGTTAGTTTCTCATTGCTTAGAACATTCTCCTCTTCAGCAAGCCCGATTGATATTATTGAACTGGTATTATCCTGCCAGTTGGCTGGCTCTCCTTTATTCTTTATTAAGTCCTCAACTGCTTGGTAGACACTGGTTTTAAAGTAGTGCTCGTCCTCAGTGTTTATTATCTTTACTTCAACACTGTTCCAGGAGTAATAATTAACTACGAAGATTGTGATAAATATCAGGAAAGCAACTATGAAGTCAATTGTTGCTCCCTGCGCCCTACGTTTGACTGATATTAATCCATCCCAAAGGGGCTTCGCCCCTCTTGACACCCTTTTATGCTTGACTGACATTTATCCATCCTCCTTGATTCCTGATTAACACCCTGCCGTAAGTAACGTTGTTATTTAACACCTGGTAAGCCCTTGTCGGGTTAGTGTTGCTGCCAAGGTCATGGGTTATTATCGTGTTCCCTGGCCTGATAAGGATTGTGTAATTCTCTTCAACTTGTTCTAATGATATGTTCTCCTCGCTGCCCGGCCCGTTCATATAAGACCTGTAAACAGCTCTGGCGATTTTTTCATTAATGCTTCTCATATTAGTAAGCGACCTAAGATTAATTGCTGTTTCTGTATCCTGGATTATGATACCTGAGAATATTAGGAAAAGAGTTACTGCTAGCCCGATAACTATCATGAAGTTAATGCTTTCTTGTGCTCTTCTCATTTTAATGATACTTCCACAAGATGATTATGATAATAACTAATAATACAATGATGATGATTAGTATGTAATTAATATCTAATTCTTGTTCTGAGTTTTCTCCAAGCTCTTCAATAAAAATATTTGTTCCATCACGCTGATGCTCCCAGTTAAATGATAATGAGTCGCTTGTTTTACTATTAATCCTTATCTTGGCGTAAGTTCCTTCCTGGGTCTTGATGCAGAAGACATCACCGGCACTAACACTAGTTTCTTGGACATAACCTGTGCTGTCGCAAGCACTTACTTCTCCTGACATTTTCTTTAGGCCGGCTGTTGGGTGATTAGTCCATAGTTTCTCTTCATAATAGTAAATGTCGCCTTCATTGCCTGTTATGCTAGCATTATTGAATTGGAAGCCAATACTATCAAGCCCAGCAGCGCTGCTGAGAGTTGCCTGGCCTCTTGCAATGAATGCATAAGCAGGTGATAAAAGTAGTAATGATATTAGAATTATTCTCTTCATATGTAAACCTCCTTTTGTAATCTAAAATCATCAATGTATACATCTTCATTAAACCAGTTTGCTTGAATAGTTATAGCAAAACGCGCATCACTTATCCAGCAGTCACTATCAACTGTTGTATAGCGGTGTCGTTGCGCTCCATTACTGGTCCAGTCACCCATGTCCTCCTCATAAGTTGTTATGTAATTGCTGCCGTCATAACACCAGACCCTTAAGTACTCGCCTGAGTCAAAACTAACATCTTCTCTGACCCAGAAGTCAAGGTATACTTCATTAGCCCCGCTTAGGTTAATTAATCCTGAATCAGTTAATATCCAGTCATTTGTTTCATCAACAAACCCGTCAGCATGAGCGCAGCCGCCTGCTGAGTGACAATTAGCGTTATTTTGAGAGTCCCAGTCAGTTCCCTGCCTGCTCCAATTATAATTATAGTAAGGTGTTGGTGTAAAGTCCTCATTAAAGACCGTGATATTAACTAGAGTAACGCAGTTGCAGACGCTTCCAAAACAACTGCCGCTACCCCCGCAATCAAGACTGCACTCAGTGTCATCGCAATAACCAACAGCAGTCTGGCTCGGGTAGATATAGCCCTGCTGGTATGATTCAGTGTTTATCTGCTCGTTGCCACTACTGTCACAATCATCGCTCCTTGTGACAGTGTCATCCCAGTACCTTGTTCCTGAGTTAGGGCAACTACTGCTGCAGGTGGCATTAAGCGCTGGCGAGTAATCACCACTAACTGCTCCTGATATCCCGCAATAATCACAGTAATCCTGTCTTAGTGCATCAGCGCTTGACAGGTTGCAGCCGCTGGTAAGGCACTGGCGGTTATAATAACAAGTATCGCTATTTGAAGGGTTTGTTCTAGTAAGGAAACTGCATGAACCCCCGTCATAGTCATTAATGCACCAGTTAGGACAATCCTCTGTGCTGGTAATACAGCCGGTGTTATCACAACCATTTGTTCCATAATAACAGGTTGAGCCGTAAAGATCGCCTGGGTCGCCGCAGGTGTCAATGTAATCATAATCACAAGTATTATTGCAGCCATAACTGCACTGGTCGCCTGGATCATTGAAGTAATAATCAGTGCTATTATCACAAGCAGCTCCGCATCCTTCATCACAATATATTATACCGCTTGTATAACTGCAGGCATTGAACGGGCTGTCCTCATAATAACTATCACAGTCATTGCAGCTTCCGGGGGTTGGTGCTCCGCAGCCAGTACCGGTACTGCAAGTTGATGTTAGTGTCTGCCAACCGCAATAAGTTGCTTTAATAGAACTGCTGTCACAACCCTGGTAGCTAATACAACTTGATTCATTAACCCATATGCCATTACTGCAGGTTATTTCAGTGCTATTATCAACACAGGCAATGAACCCATTATTCCTTGTTATCCCATTTTGCGTGCAGTCATTGTTATCAAGCACGCAGAACCAGTTCTCATCATTAATGAAATCCTGCCTGCACCAGTTAGATATGCAGGTCTCATTCCTTGTTAGGCTGTCATAGACTTGTCCTATTGAACAATTACCACCAACACCTTTCTTATTTTCACATAAACCATACTCGCTGCAGTAATAACCAGTTGAGCAGTTAGTATGATTAGTGCAGCTCTTTACTGTTCTTATTCCTAGTTCATGAATATTGGTTTCATTAACATAGTCTGATGAGCTTGAACCATATATTGTTGCGTTAATAACTGTCAGGCCTGACTCGTTAGGGCTTTTTCCTGTAAAACTAAAAACCCCTGATTCCCCGTAATCAATTGTCGGGAATGAATAATTAATCTCCCAGGCCCCTCCAAGATCAGTTACTGTTCCTGGGCTTGAAACATTAGTCCAGGTCTTTGGCAGCAATAACCTAACCTGGGGCGAGTCAAGATCACTTGTGAAAATATCAGATGCTTCTTCTAATCTTACGTAAATAGTTGTTGACTGGTTTGAAGGAGCATTGATTCCTTGGAACCAAGTTGAATTATCAATTGATAGTTCTATTTCAGCTGTAGGTATGAAGTACCTGAAATCAAGCCACCTAGTCTTTGATACATTACCGCCGTTAACTACATTAAATTTTGCTGTTGCATTAACATTCATCTGCATTAAACCATAATTAACAAAATTATAGGAGAATATTGTGTAATTCTTTGGCGATATTGTGAAATTACCATTCCAGGTTACGTTACAACCCTCGCCAGAAACACAATTACAGGTTAGATTAGCTCCTGACGGGCTTATTAATTGGCAGGTTTGGAAGCCGGTTGATAGTGTCTGACCCCATTTTTCCTGCACCCTATTAATTGTAATACTTGTAGTATCATTATTCCAAGCAAGGAAACTATGTTTAACTATCTGGTTTTTAATTGCAGAATCAGGATAATTAACATAAATATCTGATTCCAGGAACTCGAAAAACTCAATTGATTGAATATTAGTATTAACAACATCTTTTTCTGAGCATCCAAGCGTGTCATTAGCCCATGCGCTGATTAATGTGTAAGTCCCTTCTTCGTTTAATTGTAATTCAGCTCCATACCATGAATCATTAGCAATGCCCGCGCACCAAGGGCCTGTATCAATTAATGTTAGGTTAACTGTTCCGCTTGGAGTTAGAATATAAGCCCATACAGTATCAAGGTTGTCCTCTGAGTCAGTCACGCTCGTGTTAATACAGACATACTCATATTGATTAACTATTGTATCATTAACACTAGTGCTGTTTATTACAGGGTCATCGCAGGATATATTACAGTAAACTGTTATTGGCAAGCCGTTGCCAGTAGTGCTTGTAGTAAGCCCGGTGGTGTCATTAGCCCACGCTTCAGTCCAAGTATAAGTATTGTTTGAATAACAATCAAGCGTGTAATTCCACCAGTTATCACCGTCATGAAAAGCTGAGTAATTAGTGCTTGAGATATTGAAGATTACAGTGTCAACCGGGTTGACGCCTATAACCCAGCACGCAAGGTTAGCTGACTCGCCGTAAGTTAGGTAAGTGTCATTAGTGTGGCAGTTGATTATTGACAAGTCAGTGATGTTAGCGCAGTTATTAACCAGTATATTCTTGAAATTATTAGTCTCGTTATCATAAGCATAGACCTTCCAGTAGCCGTACTCACCAATAGAAGGTATGGTGAATGAGCCGTTAGTTAAGCCGCTGATAGTTGTCTTGTTATGCTCACCTCTTATAATCCCATCAGGGTCAAGTAATTGAATCGTGACATTAACTATTCTTGGCTGGCTCTGCTCATCAAGAGCGGTGATGTAGTAATAGACTGTGTCGCCCTCGCAGTAACTATCCTCATCAGTGTCAACATTAAGCGTGCTTAACAGGGTTAAGACAACGTCTTCCTCTCGTGCGGTTATTAATAACTCGTACTGTCCTGAAATAATTGGCAGGGTGCCGGTGATGTTAACCACGCTTACTTCTGAGACGTCAGTGAAGTCGCCCCTGGTTAACACGCGGTACCTGACTGTTTTCCCTCCTAAGATGCCTGACTCTGATTCATTAACCTCTGTTGGCACAACAATCACTATCTTAGCACTGGCGCCTGGTCCCTGGCTCCAGACCTCGTCAGCTGTGCTGGTTATCTCATTAACCGTTGTCCTTGCCTGGCTTATTCTTAACGCGTCACTTGTTGAGGCTTGAGTGTTAAGGCCGGTTGTTAGTAATAATAATACTATCAGCGTGCTCATGCCGAAGATGATTATTGACTCAATCGCAGCCTGTGCGCGTTTTCCGCGCTCTTCAAGCTCAACCTGTTCGCTCCCAGACGCATCCCTCATAGGAATAAATATACTAAATCTTTTATTATATAATTAGTGCTTAGAAAGAGAAGTCGTCACCCCTTTTAGGACCAAACACTTTCTCTTCAGGGAAAATCTTAATCCCTTTATTGGTTATCCTGAAAGGAACAATCCTTGCCTCGTGCTTGATGCCCCGCATCTTCAGTATCTCAACAGCCCTGACCCTCGCGTCGCCCATCTTTAAGTTGTAGAGCATTATCACACCATCAGCTATGAATTCAATAATACCGCTCTTAGTGATTGTCGGCTCGCGCCAGCTCTCAGTGCTTAATAATGAAGTCATCCCAAGGCCTTTTAAGGTCTGGAATAACTCAAACAAGCCCTCCCGCTGCTCGCCCTCGTTCTCAAATAAGAGAGTAAAAGCACTTAATGAGTCAATAACTATTCTTTTAGCTTTCATCTCCTTTATTAAGTCACGGAGCGTGACGTCCATATTATTAATGAATCTTTTAATCTTCATCGGACTGTAATGAACAATCTTCAACAACCCCCTCCTCTCCAACTCCTTGATATTAAACTTGAAACCTCTGAAGTTGCTTCTTAACTCGTCAACGTCCTCTTCAAAGGTGATGTAAATTCCCGGCTCCCCATAATTATTAGCGCCGTTAACCAGGAATTGCATCAGGAAGATGCTCTTGCCTGTGCCTGGTCCGCCGACAACAGCTATTGCTTTCCCTCTTGGCAACCCGCCATTAGTTAACTCATCAATCCCCTCAATCCCTGTTTTAGTTCTTTCCAGCTTGTCAGCCGGCTCCTCGTCAATCAACCCTTCCTTTTCCATGTAAGCTAGTTCTTTTTCAGTTGGTTTAATATCACGTGTTAAGTCAGGCTCTCTTAAGCGCTTCATTATATCCTCCTCTTCCTGTGTTGGTTTTAATAGTTCTTCTTCCCGCTCCCTGCTCTGCATATCCTCCATTAACTCCAGTTCCTCGGCTGTGGGTTCAAGGTCGAATTTTTTCTTAGGCAAATCCTTGGTCTCGGGTTTAGGGCCTTTACCCCACTCAGCTGCCTCGGCTTTTATCCTCTTAAACCTAGGGGTTCGCTGTTCCAGTTCAACCATCTCCTCAAACTGTTTGATTGTTTTCTCCACATCCTTCCTGGTCGGCTTTGGCTTGGACTTCTTAACCGGTTCTCTGATTATTTTAACATAACTCTCTTTTGGAATAGTCTTTTTACCTTCAGTGACAAAGCTAAGGTCAGGCTCGTGTTTTTTCTTAGGTTTTTTAACTTTCTTTTTAGTTTTCTTAGGCTTCTTCGCTTTTTTCTTTTTCTTCTTAACCTTTTTTTTCTTAGGCTGCTCCTTCTCTTCCTTCCACTCTTTAAACTGGTCTGTTATCTCGCCGCCCCAGACTGCGTGCTTACCTGTCTCTTTTTCAAACTCCTTCATTAAATCAGTCTTCTTAAACTCTTCTTCCTTTTTCCCCTTAGATTCTTTATTAGGGATGATGATTGGTGCAATCTTCATTAATTATTCTAGAGTAACTCTTCCTATATAATTATTTCCTACTCCCAAATCACTTTCTACTAATGTATGGGTTATCTTTAATGTAGAATCTATAAGGCAACTCGCTCCCTCTGCTTAGTCCTACCCTTGTTGTCTGCACTACTACTCGTGGTTTTATCCCCTTTTTAATCATGAATTCCTTCCCTATTTCTAAACCATTATGCTCCCTGCTAATGCCTAAAGCCTTTGTTAATAAACCCGGCCCGTTGGTTTTGGCTTCAAAGTTTAACGGCTCAACCGCCCTTATTAAAACTGCGCTTGGCACCCCCTTTTTATCAGTCACTATATTCATTAAATTGTACATGCCATAACATAAGTAAACATATAATCGTCCTCCCTCCTCGTACATCACTGAGTTCCTCTTAGTTCTCTTTTTATAAGCGTGGCTCCCAGGGTCATTAGTTGTATAAGCCTCAGTCTCAACTATCAACGCCTCCTTGTCCTTGTAAACTATTTCTTTACCTAATAACTCTCTTGCCACGATTAACGAGTCCCTAGTGTAGAATGACTTATTCACTTTAAGGTTTATTCCAGTTTTATTTTTAAATTTAATTCCTTACTCCAATCATGACTGCTGTTAAACAATTTAGTGCTTTTATCCTCAACTAATAACCCCATTAAATGATTCCTTGTGAAGAAGTATAATAATACTTCGTTCCACGGCTCGTGCGGCAGATTAATACTAGTATTAGTGACGTATCCAACAGTTTCATTACCTCTTAATTCCTTAATATCCCTCCCTGTTTCAAGATCTTTTCTGAAAAAAAAGTCAAGCACTTGAGGAATAGTGTCCTGGTCATAGAGTGATAGGTACCTCTTTATCTCCGACCTATCCCTGCCCTTAGAGTATAACACTGTATTATTTGATGATGTTAAAGCATAAGCAGTTGTATAACCATCATTTAGCACAGGGTCTAGTATTGAGTCAACAACTTCTTTATTATCACTTAAATAAAGTTTTAAAGGCAGGTCAAATAATACGTTATGTATAACGCCCTTTAACTCCTTATCAGTTAAGTGCTGGCCTACACCGATATTTAATGGTTCTATGTACTCTTTATAGATATGCTTTACTTTTCTCATAACCCCTTCATAAATATGATGCTTGTTATAACCAAAGATTGCATACCTCTTAACCCCATCACCCTCCAACTCAAGGTAATCATACTTGTTAATATTAGTACTGTATAAACTAACTATGTGTTCACCCTCCTGACTCATCTCAGTTGAAAAACAAACAATAGCGTTAACTAACCCGGCAACTAATTCAGGGTCAATTGCTGGTTCATCCTCAGATGTCTTTGTTATAATATTAAAGAGGTTAGTTCCTCCCTCATGAGTGTAGATTAACTTGCTGATAGTCATTCCTAATATATTTTTTAATCTAATACTATTTAAGCCTTTAGTTATGAGTGTAGATGTATTTTCCTGCCTCTTCTTTCTTTACGAATGCGTATCGCTCGAATTGTATTAAGTCGCCTTTCTTCACCCGCTTGCAGTAATCCTCGCACAACCCTTTATCATAAGAGCCGTCAGGCATCAGTACTTGGCAGCGCCTCCCCTTCTTAGGCACGAACTGCACTTTCTGGATATCATAAACCTCATCCTGGTCCTTTGAATAAAAAGCTTTAACAACGTCTCCAACACCCTTTAATTCAATATTCATGGCGTCCTTAAGCCTGACCCTGCCCTCTTCCTTAATTAGTTTAACATCACTACCCGCAATCCAGAACTCATTAACCCCTTCCTCTACCACATAACTCCTAGTCTTATCAAGCTCGTGGTGCAACGGGATGCTGACCTTCATTTCAGGACAGTCAGTAACTACCAGCTTAACAGGGTCCTTGACAAAGAAGTACCTCATGGCTTCAGAATCTATCAGCCGCCTATTAATAGCGTACAAGTTATTAACTGGCACGGTTATCTCTGACTTGCTTAAACCCAGTAATAATATGAATTCCCTAACCGCCTCCGGCTTAAAACCCCTCCTCTTCAAGCTCTGAACACTCCAGGTCCGGGGGTCGTCCCAGCCAGTGTACTCGCCTGACATGACTTCCTTGCGCGCCTTGCTCTTACTAATCTTAGCACCCTTAACCTGGAACAAGCCGTGATGAATTATCTCAGGCGTGTCCTTATAACCCAGCACGTCCCAGATGAACTCCTCCATCATTCCCTCAATCATTAACTCCTTACCCCTAATGATATGAGTGACTCCTAGCAGCATGTCATCAACTGCCCAGCTCATCTCAAGCATGGGCCAGACATGGTATTTATCACCGACTCTTTCATGCCTTCGCTCGCTAATCCTGAATAACACTCTGTCCCTGAACGCGGGGTTCTTATGCTTAATATCAGTCTTTAACCTCACTACTGCACCGCCCGCCTCATAACCTCCTTCAAGCATTTTATCCCACTTAGCCAGGTTCTCTTTAACGCTTTGTTTTCTATGAGTGCAAGCTATTCCTTTGGACCGGTAGTCTCGTATTAACTCTGACGGACACTCGCAGACATAAGCAGCATCTTTTTCTATTAATTTCCTGCCGTGCTTGTAAAATAATCCTAGCCTATCTGACTTATAAATGGTTTCATCATATTTTATCTTCAGCCACTTCAAGGCCTCGGGTATTAGCTTATAAGCCTCTTTAACTATTGGCTTAGCCTTGCTGCCAATAGTGTCATCAATCACTAGCAGCAACTTGCCGTCGTACTTCTTAGCGTACTCGTCATTAATAATCATACCCCGAGTATTACCTAAGTGTATCGCGCCTGACGGGAAAGGCGCGAGCCTGAACACTGGCTTGCCCTTAACCTTTAAATCCGGCAGTCCCTGCTCCTCCTCTTCCTCAACCAGCAATTCAGGAGCAAGTGATTTTAATTCCTTAAGAATCTCTTTCTCACCTAGCTTGTTAACCTCTTCAAGCACTTCCTTAATCTTCTTAACCAACCCTTTAATATCATCTTTGGCTTCCGGCACCTCGCCAATGACTTTAGGCATCACTGCCTTTAGAATAGCTTTGCCATGATCCAAAGCGTTCTTAAGCGCGTGCTTGCGGATAACAGTGTACATGGAGTTAGAAATAGGTTATAGGTTATAAAACTTTTTTATTATCTCCTTCGGAGAAGGAGTAGTGG
>WJKC01000062.1 GCA_014729335.1 archaeon
AAGTATATTTTAATTTTTTTAAAAGCATATAAAATCTAGAATCTTTAATGTAGCTTAATGAATTATAAAAAATGGTTTAAGATCATTTCTTACTTATTCCTTGGTTCAAGCATCAGCATCTTCATTTCTATACCCTTTATTAATTATACCAGTGAGTCATGGTATGATAAATCACCTATTTCTCCGCCTGCTTTTATTTTCGCGCCGATGTGGGGTTCTCTGTTCTTTCTGATTTTCTTATCTATAAAAGAGTTAGTTAAACATAAAGAACTTAAGCACTCTTTCTGGCTTTTCAGCACCCAGTTATTACTTAACTTTGCCTGGGGGTTATTGTTTAATTATTATAAGTCACTGGTTTTATCAGCTATCAGTCTCATATTCGCCTGGTTCTTCATTCTAGCAACCCTAACTGAGTTCAGAAGGATTAGTAAAAAAGCTGGTTACTTACTGCTCCCATACTCATCATGGGTTTCTATTGCTGTTATTGTCAGCTTAAGCAACGCTTTTGTTAACTAACCGGGTTCGTAACCCTGCCCATGAATACTATCGCGCCCGTGCTCCGCTCCCGTATTAGGAATATGAATGGGTGGTCTGCCCTGAAAAACTTTGGCTCCTTAATAGGCGCTGATGTTATGGCTATCACCACTGCTGTTGCTGCAGCCACCTCTGTTCCTTCCTCGTTAACTTCAACAAATCCTTGGTGAATCACGTCATCAATCATTAATGGAAAACTGCTTATATCAGTAAAGTTAGCTGACTCTGTGAAGGCTGTTGGCATACCCATCTCTTTTAACTCTTCACTTAAGAAGTACTTTGTTTCAAAAGTGAATCTTGGCAGGTAGATGTAAACCTCCTCTGGCGTTAAACCACTACTCCATTCATTCAACTTATTGTTTGTTAACCCTTGTTCAACAGTTATCAGCGACTCGTTCTTTGGCAGTATTAACAGCATTGATAAATCACCGCCTTTATAAGCTAGTTCCAAAACTTGCACACTATCATCCTCTGTGTAATTAAAGGCTAGTTCACTATCTGTTAAGCGCATCATTGGCACAGTCACTAATTGACTGCTCGTGTTGAAATCCTGGTCTGTTGTATCATCCTTGCTGAACTGGTGCTCCCAGTAACCCTTAAAATGGACAGCGTTTGTTAAAACTAAACGTGTTAAAGGACTGAGCGTTCCCGGTGGTAATATATTCTTAATCTTATTATTAGTGTAATCCTCAACCCAGTTGTTAATCCTTACTCGTGACTCCTCTGTTCTTTCTACGAAGTCAAGGTTTGTTGCCTCGCCAGCATAGTAATCCCTGATTAATTTAACATAATCCTCTCTTATTGGGAATTCCTCCTGGACCCATAAAGCATTAGCCGTACTTATATTATACTTGGCTCTTGGCGTGTTTATCAGGTTATAAACCATGCCTGTTGACGGCCTTCTTAATGAGTCATCCTCCATAAAATAGAATACTTCCTGTATCTCTTTTCTTGTCTCACCCCTAGCCCCTTCATAAGTCATTGCCAAAGCTGTTGATAAACTGTAAGGTGAGAAGAATAAGTTGCCCTCATCATTAACTCTTATCTTATGATAAAAGTCTATTGCGAACTTATTATTTGATTCAACAACGCTCATCACGCCTTCAGTTGTTGCTCCTTGCTGGTTGGCTCTTATAATCGTGGTGCAACCAGTTAATACTAATACTAAAGCTAGTGCCAGGGTCTTATTCATAAATTAATCACCAAGTAACTTATTGTTGAAACAATTGAGGCCAGGAATGAACCCCATACTAGGTCTATTATTGTAATCTTTAACGGCCATTTCTTAATGGTTGCCAGGTTAGTCAGGTCATAAGTAGCGTAGGTTATTAAGCCAAAGAGTGCTCCCAGCATTGACGCCTGGGCCCAGGTGGTTGAAGGGTTAATAACAAACACTAACAATCCAACAACAAATAATAAATAGAAAATAAAAGCAGCCAGTCTTTTAGGCTTATCTGTTAATAAATAGCCTATCTGCTCCTGGTAAAGCTTCTTAGCTATATACCTCAGCCATAATAAGTCAATGCCGAAGAATACTCCGAGAGTTATTAAGTAATCCAGCACGAGCATTAAATTAGTTGATAATCATGATGCTTAATAAATTATTGTTTTTTACTAGCTTTTATCCCATTCAAATTTACGAGTTTTCTCTTTCTTCTTGCCGCACCGCTTGCAGACTTTTACTGAGTGCTCTACAAAACTGCCTTCCTCCTCATGGTATGTCTCCACTCCCCAGTCATGTATTCCCAGCCTGCATAGCAACGGCTTGTTTTCCTTCTCAGCCATCATGTATTAAAGATGGTCCAGGTATTTAATAGTAACCATTTAATTCTTTATAACAATCCTTGCATAAGATTTCCTTATTGCTTTTTGGTTTGAATGGGACGTCGCACCACTCGCCGCACTCACTGCAGATTGCTGCATGGGTTTTTACCATAGAGTTTGATTAATAATGATTGTTTTATAAAACAAGTAACAACGTGTCCACTAATCTGTTATAAACTTTTTAAGCTATTAAGTTATCATTAGTAGTTAATGAACCGAGACCAATACCTTGAGCATGGCAGGCTTATTTGCAAGAAACTTGTTAATAATCACCCTATTAAAATGGTTACTAGCCATCATGAGGGTCGGAAGAACGCTGAGGAGACTGAAAAGAAGTGGCTTCAGAAGATTAAAAAGAATTTCATCTTTAAAGACAAGCAGGTGAAAGTATCTATACCTAAAAAGAATGACCGGTTCTGGCTTGATTTCTCATTCACTTATGACGGCGAGTTCTTCCCGGTTAATTTTAAGTCTGGTGCAGGCAGGACGGCTGATAACATATCGGGTTTGAAATATCTTCGCTATATGATTTTCTACGACCTTGACTCTAACCATGATATTAAACAACCTGCGAGTCACTTGGATTTCTCTAAGCGGGTGGTGTTGCTGCTTAAGGGCGAGGAACCCTTTGACGAACATAATAGGGATTACTTCTGCCTCAGCCACTGCACTGATGACGACTCCATAAGGGTGCTGCCTATTGGTTGTGTTAATGATAGTGATCTTAAAACTAACCCGTCAAACCTTTTTCAGGTTAACTTTCATAGTGCCAGGACAACTAATAGGACTCTCAGGGAGATGGTCCACTTCGTTATCAGTAAATACGTTGAGTACCAGAAAAAGAAGTCAGCTTACCACGTCTTTAAAGAAGAGGGTTTTAGTGTTAAATCAATTCCTCAAATAACTGGTTAATCTCATCTTCACGCTCACCACCCATTAGCACGTCATCAACTAAACCCACTATCCTGTTATGTATTTCTACCTCTTTCTTATCATCCCAGTTAATCAGTCTTAACGGTATCCTGCTGACGTAGGACTGGGTGTACCTTATCCGGTGGCCGGTGCGCGACCCTTTAACCCGGTACCACTTGTTGATATAATCTGAGTTCAGCCAGGCCAGGACGTACTTTAAATCCTCTTTTAACCCTTGTTTCTTAACTATTGTTAGGACGTCGCCCGCCCCGTAGTACTCGCCCTCGGTGTAGGAGAACCTTGGTTTAAGACTCCTGTCAATGCACGGCACAAATACCTTAGGCTCTGACAGGTTATCCTTGAATAATTTCAGGTTCCTTACTGTAGCCCAGTTCCACCAATTCTTGGTTTTAGACATGTACCTATTCCTTAAGCTCTCCTCATTATCTTTCAGTCGTTTATAGATTACCGGGTGCTTTTTTAACTCTGACTCGGTTTTAATATCATCCACTAGTAAGTACTTTGTTCCACTATTCACTCTGTAGCGCTCACAATTACTTGCTTTAATAAATGATAGTATGAACTCCCCTTTTAACTCGTCATCCTTAATCTTGAATACCTCATCCCTGCCGCTGACCATGCCAACACCAATATCCAAGCAGTCACTCAGGACAACCCCCCCAGTGGCTTTCTCTATCCTGTTTATCAGTTTATTCTCTGTCGGGGTTGCGAGGTACCACATGTTCTTGTTTTTAAAATTAGGCATGGTGAATACCTTGGTATTCTCTCCTTCTTTCTCATAAGACTTATGATCTATCTTTTTGAACTCTTCTTTAATACTAGTTAGTATGCTCTTAATATCTCCTTTTCTTTTCTTGTACTCGAAGACGAAGATTAATGGTTTTTTCTTTTCCCTTGTTTTACGATACTTAAATATTATATTGTTTGGGTAGCAGTCGTCAAATAATTTGAACTCGCTGAAGTGGCATATTATCTCAAATTGACCGTTCTTTATCATGTAATCTCTTAGCGACTCTGCGTAGGTAGCGTTGAACCAGTTATAGGGGACTATGTAGATTAACTCGCCTCCTTGTTTTAGTTTCTCTATGCTCCAGATGATAAATGCGTATAACAAGTCCCACTCGCCGTTAACGTACTTGCTCCAGAATTCATTTTTAGTTAGGAACCCTCTTATCTTCTCTGGTATGTTATTCCAGTGAACGTACGGGGGGTTGCCTATTATTAGGTTAAATTCTTCACTTCCAGCCGTCTTTAAGTAGTCCTTGTTGATGATTTCAGCCTCATCCCCGTATTTTTTATTACACACTTGGCAACTATCCTTATCTATCTCATAAGCCTTGATTTTTGAGAACCCCTCTGATAATAATTCTTTAATAAAGACTCCTTTGCCGCAGCCACTGTCTAGCGCTTTTCCTTTATTACTTGATAGTTTAACCATGAAGTTAGCTATTTCAGGAGAGGTATAGTATTGTCCCAGCGTCTTCTTCTTACTCATCACTAATCCTTTAGAGGGCTTTATTTTTTAAAGTATTTGAAAGTCTTTGTCTTCTAATCTAGTTTTTCTATTTTAACATAAAATCCTTCAATATGTTCTGTTTCACTATTCACATTTATAGTGTAATTACCGGGCTCGCTTGCTGTGAAATCCCTTGTCAGTGCGTCATAGCCTTCTCCCCCTGTCTCCAGTAAGCCGCCGTAAGTGCTGAACTCGTAGTCAATGATTAATAACACTGTGGAATTATTAGGTCCAGTGATAGAGGCGCTGACCATGGTGTCAGGGTAGCCCCACCCGCTCTCGGGGTCCGGCTCTAAGTATATTTTTAACTGTGCAGGGGCATCTACATTTAAAACAATACTCTCTCCTTGAGTTATGGTTTCTTGCAGAAGATAAGTTTTAGACTCTTCCATTAAGATAAAAACAGATACGAATATGGGTTACGAGGTAGAGGTGGGGGT
>WJKC01000008.1 GCA_014729335.1 archaeon
GATAATCCTCTTCAAGTACTTCTCCTGCTCAGTCCTTGACAGTTCCTTTTCAAGCAGTTCATTAGCAAAACCAACTATTGGCATTAATGGGTGCCTCAATTCATGAGAAACCCTCATGATAAAATGGTTCTTTAATTTATTAATTGCTTTTTCCTGACGCTCCCTCTCTAATAAACGCTCCTTAGTAACATCCCTGAACTGGCCCCATGAACCGGTAATCTCTCCTTTCTTCTTAACCGGCTGGGCAACCCCGTTAACAAATAATTTGCTGCCGTCCTTCTTCTTAAAAACCGCTTTGATACTCTCTAATGACTCTCCCTTCATCACTTTCTTAAATAAGCTCAAGCACTTATCCTTAGAGGACTCATGGATGAATTCAAGGAAGTCCCTGCCAACAACCTCGTCATGCTCATAACCCATTGATTCAAGCCAAGCCTTATTAACCTCAACTAGTTTACCTTCAAGGTCGCAGCTCTGAATCAAATCACTTGACTCATGGAACAAGTCCTCATAACGATTCTTTAACTCCTTCAACTTAGTCTCATAGTTCTTCTGCTCAGTAACATCCCTTATAACGCCGATAATCTTAACCGGCTTGCCATCCTCATAAACCACCCTGCCCTTCTCCTCAAGCCAGACAACGTCACCCTCAGAGTCCTTAATCCTAAACTCAGTTGGGAACTCCTCGCCCGTCTCTAGCGTCTTCTTAGCATCCTTCATCACTTTTTCCCTGTCCTCTGGAGCAACTATTTCAAAAAACTTCTTGCCAATAAAATAGTCAGGCTTGTAACCATAAACTCTTACCTGGGGGCTAATATAATCAACAACCCCTTCAGGAGTCATTGAGTAGATAATGTCATTAGTGCTCTCAGTTAACATCTGGTATTTATTCTCAGTCCTTTTTTGTTCAATAACCCTTGAAAGCCGCTTAGCTATTGCTTGAAGCAACTCCTCCTCCTCTTCCAGGAAATCCTTCTTCTTCAAGTAACAGACCTGGATTACCCCCTCCTCTCCAACTAAGTTCTCTGATAAACAATAACTTGTTTTCTTAAAATTACTTGTCGCGTACTCTTCACCACCAATCTTTATCCTGGCGCAGGCTAGTTCAGGGTGCTGGAACGCGGGCGGGATAATCCTAACAAGACCCTTATAGATTCCTTCAAGGTCTTCCTCAGTCCCAATCAACCTTGAAAAGTTATAAAGAATTCTCAACTCCTTAACCCGCTCCTTTAATTCTTGCTCTGTCTTCTTAAGACTAGTTATGTCGCGCATGGTCACCAGGATTGCTTTTTTACCATCAAGCCCTACTTTATGACCCAAGCCCCTGACCCAGGCACCATTTTTAAGCTTATAATCAGTTAACTCACCGCCCCAACCAAGCTTGACCTTAGCCAGGTCCTTAAGAGCCTTAGTTAATGACTCCTTGGCAATGAATTCTCTAATATTATGATTAACTAATTCTTTGACACCCACAATCTTAACAGCAGCTTTATTAGCAAACAATACCTTGCCCTTCCAGTCAACAAGCACCACTCCTTCCAATATCTTATCAAACAATTTTTTATAAAAACCAAGATTAACCTCAAACGCCATTAAAAATTAAGAATAAATACTTAATTAAAAACCTTCTTAACACAGTTATTAAGGTGAGTTTTGCTTAAACCGCTGACGCGTGACAACTTCCTATAACTAGCCCTGCCGGCGAGGTACACTGAGACAGCTGCCCTGGTGCTGCTGGACTTATTAATTAAAACCTCGTTAACCCTTTTTAACTTCTTAAGAGCAAGTGTCTTATCATCCTCGCTAAGCCCTAACTCATAACAATAACGAGAAACATAAGCCTCAGGGCTTATCAAAGCCTTTAGTTTAAGAAACTTGTTAATAAACCTTAAGTTACGGAACAAATCACTCTTAGAGCAGTCGCAGGCACTGCACAAGCGTTTAAGGTTAATGGGATAGTCAAGGAGTTTTGAGCAGAGGATGACGCAGGCGCCGACAATTAGTTCCAAACGCCTGCCCTGACTTAACCTCATCCCAAGGCACTCCTGGTACAGGTTAAAAGAACAATACCTAACACTTCGCGGCAGGCTTAACTCATTAGCCACGCTGTTAAAAACAGGGTAACTCATAAGCCTTTTATTCATAAAACCCCTTTATAAAGTTTCATGTTCCCTATTGAGGAGAAGGATTTCTCAAGAAAGATTTCACTACTTGACGCGGTAATCCTAGGATTAGGGTCAACTATTGGCGCGGGCATCTTCATACTATTATCACCTGGTATTGAGATAGCGGGTCCAGGAGTAATAATTGCTTTTGCAATAAACGCTTTTATTGCATTAATAATCGCTGGCAACTATGCTGAAGCAGCGAGCTTCGTGCCAGTGCAGGGAGGCGGTTTCAGCTTTGTGGAAGCAGCCTATGGAAAGAAGGCATTATTCCTAGGATGGATAGTTTGGCTCGGCAACACCAGCTACGCAGCACTAACAGCCGTTGGTATTGGCAAGTACTTAAGCACTATACTCCCAGTACACGAATTATTCATCAGCATAACAGTCCTAGTGGTATTCACACTATTAAACAGCGTGGGGTCAAAAAGCGTTGCCAGCATAGAGAAGCCGTTAATAATCTCATTAATAACTGCTTTCATCATCACAATCGCCTTCTTATTCGGCAACCCGGTTGACGGCGGCTTCAATCCCTTACTCCCTAATGGTTTATGGGCTTTACTGCCAGCCACCAGCTTGTTATTCATCACCTATACTGGTTTTGAGTCAATAACAACAATCTCAGCTGAGATAAAGAAGCCTCGGAAGAATATTCCAAAAGCATTATTCATCACAATAGGGTTAGTGAGTGTTATCTACCTGGTAGTAGTGGCTTCAGTCTTATACGCAGCTGACTACCAGCGCCTGGGAGGGAGCGCCATAGCGTTAGTGGAAGCGGTTGGCGAGTCGCCGTTAATGCAGGGGTTAATAACCATGGCAGCTATCCTTGCAATGCTCACCTCATTGAATATTGGTTTAATGGCTGGTTCAAGAAACGTTTACGCATTATCACGGGACGGGTTCCTATCAAAGAAGTGGAGCAGCATTAGTGAAAGATTCCAGTCACCAGTCAAGGCAGTGGTCTTAACTTTTGGGGTCGCAGTAATACTAATACTAACAAACCAGATTGACTTCATCGCTTCAGTCTCCAACATTGCGTTCATGCTAATGGTCTCAAGTGTTGGACTAGCAGTCCTTAAGTTCAGAAAGCACGAGGAAAGCACTAATTACAGGCTGCCATTATACCCCTACACCTCCTACCTGTGCATTGGCCTGCCATTAATACTAATACCATTCCTTGACTACCACGCAATAATAATAGGCTTCGGCTGGTTATTCATCGGCATACTAATCTACTTTTTCAAGCACCCGCGGAAGCCTAAAACTTAAAACCACTAAGAGATTCTCAAATAAAGTGAGTAAAGTAATACTAGTAATCAGGGACGGCTGGGGTTACAGGAAGAGTTCTTATAAAAACGCTATAAAGCAAACATCAACACCTAATGCTGAAGAGTTAATGAAGAATTATCCATCAGCAATCATTAAAGCCTCAGGCGAGGCAGTTGGGCTGCCAGACGGCTACCAGGGCAACAGCGAGGTAGGGCACTTAACCATTGGCTCAGGCAGGATAATACCACAGTCACTAACCAGGATAAACAACTCAATCAAGGAAGGGTCGTTCTTTGAAAACAAAGCCTTTCTAAAAGCAGTTAATAATTGTAAAAAAAATAATTCCTCACTGCACTTAATGGGGTTGCTGCAGGTAGAGGGTGTGCATGCTCATAAAGACCACTTGTTCGCCCTGCTAGACTTATGTAAGAAAGAGGGTTTAAAGGATGTATACGTACACGTATTCACTGACGGCAGGGACTCGCCGCCAACAGACAGTCCAAAGCACGTTAAATCCTTGAAAAAGAAGATTAAAAAAACAGGTATAGGGGTGATTGCTACAATCTCAGGGCGGTATTACGCAATGGACCGTGATAAGCGCTGGCAACGGACAAAAAAGGCTTATGACTGCATTGTTAAAGGCGAGGCAAAGAATGTTTTTAAAAAACCCGTTAAAGCGATTAAGGAGTCTTATAAACAGGGCGTTACTGATGAATTCCTAATCCCGTTGAAGCACGAAGGCTATGATGGTATTAAAGAAAATGATTCAATAATCTTCTATAATTACAGGACTGACCGCCCAAGGCAGTTAACAAAGGCAATAGTTGAGGACGAGTTCAAGCACTTTAAGAGAGACAGTCCTAAAGTGTTCTTTGTGGCAATGACTGAGTACTACAAGGATAACTTAAGAGCTGCTTTCAAGGACATAAAAGTAAAGAACCTGCTTGGAGAAGTGATAGCTGATAAAGGTCTTAAGCAGTTAAGGATAAGCGAGACAGAGAAGTACGCCCACGTTACCTTCTTCTTCAACGGGCAGGTAGAGAAGCCCTACAAGAATGAGGATAGAATCCTAATCCCGTCGCCCAAGGTCAGCACTTATGATTTAAAGCCAGAGATGAGTGTTTATAAAATAACCAAGAGGCTGGTAAAGGAGATTAAGAAGGATAAGTACCACTTAATAGTTGTTAACCTGGTTAATGGGGACATGGTGGGTCATACCGGTGTTGTGAAGGCAATTAAGAAAGCGGTCAGTGACGTTGATAAGTGCGTTGGCAGGATAGTAAAAGAGGGCTTGGCTAATGATTACTCATTAATAATATTCGCTGACCACGGCAATGCCGAGGACCAGCGTGAGAAGTGGCTCACAAGCCACACCATCAACCCTGTTCCGTGCATGTTAGTATCATCCAAGTTTAAGAATTATAAGTTGCAAAGTAACAGCGGTTTAAAGGACGTAGCTCCCACAACACTAGACCTAATGGGTATTAAGAAGCCTGAGGAGATGACTGGTAAGAGTATGATTATAAGGGGAGGGGGGAATTAAGCCCTCCCCAGTCTCGCTCCTTGCCCAAGACCATAAACATTATTTTTCCAATACTTTAAGCGCGAACTTCTTCATCAGGTCCGCTTTCATGATGGCAATGCCCTTGTCATCATCACCAAGCACTAATAAGCTCTGGCCAGGCTTGATGTTGAATTTCTTCCTCGCCTCTTTAGGCAGCACTACCTGACCCCGCTCCCCTACTTTAACTGTGCCGAACATGTATTTACCCTTCTTCAACTCAATCATATAATTCACATAAATATGTTTAATCATATTATACGCACTTTTCATATTTAAGTATTTTTATTTCTTTAACTTCTTTAACAATGATTCATAACTAATAGTATTAATAATATCCTTAGTCTCTGCCCAAGCGCGCCTTGCCTGACCCAACCCAAAGCGCATGAACCCTAACTGGCTGGTCGAGTGAGCATCAGTGTTAATGAACAACTTGCAGCCAGCACTTATTGCAGCCCTGGCATTAGTGTCAGACAAGTCAAGGCGTTCAGGGTAAGCGTTAATCTCTAAGTAAGTGTTATTATCCTTTGATGCTTGAAAAACCCGGTCCCAGTCAAGGTCATAACCTGTTTTCATCAGCACCTTCCTGCCTGTTGGGTGGCCTATAATGTTAACATAAGGGTTTTCCATTGCCTTCACTAACCTATCTGTCATCTCCTTCTTTGTTAAAGTAAACTTTGAGTGAATGCTCGCCAGCACGTAGTCAAGCTCCTCTAATATTTTGTCAGGAACATCCAGTGACCCGTCTTCCTGGATGTTAACCTCAGCGCCGTGCAGCACCTTAATGCCTTTTACACCTAGTTTTTTTATCTCCTCTGCCTGCTCCTTTATCCTCTTCTCATCCATGCTCTTAGCAATCCGCAAGTCGCCTGCGTGGTCAGTGATTCCAAGATACTCGTAGCCCATCTCTTTTGCTTTCAAAACCATCCCTTTTATTGTTGCCTCGCCGTCGCTGTAATTAGTGTGGCACTGCAAGTCGCCCTTAACAGCGTCATAAGAAACTAATCTTGGCAGTTTTTTTTCCTGCGCTGCTTCTATCTCCCCCCTATTCAACCTCATCTCTGGCGCCGGCAACTGCATCCCTAGTTTTGAGTACACCTCCTTCTCTGTCCTGCCAGCCACCCGCTCTTCATCCTTAAACAAACCGTACTCTGATAACTTATAACCCTTTGACTTAGCCAGCCGCCTCACCTGGACGTTATGGTCTTTTGAACCAGTGAAGTATTGTAATGCAGCGCCGAATGACTCGGGCTCCACTATCCTCAAGTCGCAGTTAATGCCTGACTCCAGCCTGATGGTTATCTTTGTCTCACCTTTAACAACTTTCTCTCCTAGTTTCATGAATGACTCTACTAGTTCACTCTTGTTCTTTGGCGTGACCAGCACGTCTATATCACCTATTGTCTCCTTCATCCGCCTAAGCGAGCCAGCTACCTCTAATTTGCTGGCATAGGATTCTATCTGCTCCCTAACCCCCATAGCCTCGCTGCTCGCAGTGTTCAATAACACTCGGCGCTTCTTGTCATAAGCCTGCTTGATATTCTTAAGAATGTTATCCTCGCTCTTCTCT
Source organism: archaeon (assembly GCA_014729335.1). Taxonomy (GTDB): domain Archaea; phylum Nanobdellota; class Nanobdellia; order WJKC01; family WJKC01; genus WJKC01. The sequence goes on from WJKC01000008.1 coordinate 6,566, forward strand.
CCAAAACCCTCCAAGCCCCTAATCTTTCCATCCTTAGCTGCTTTTTCCAAATCCTTCAAACCCTTAATCCCCAATTCTTTATGAAGGGTTTTAACGCTCTCAGGACCCAGTCCCTGAACACTCATTAACTCAATGAAGTTAAAAGGAATCTCGTCTATTAACTCATCATGGTACTCCAGCCTGCCTGTTTTTATTATCTCCTCAATCTTAGCTGCAATGCTCTTGCCAACGCCTGGAATGTCATCTAATGCTTTCTTACCTCCTTCCTCGTAGATATCAGTAACGTCCCGTGATAAGTTCTCAATTGAGCGCGCGGCGCGGGCATAAGCCCTTGGTTTAAACTCAACACCCTTTACTTCAAGCGCGTAAGATATCTCTCTCAGTATCTTAGCTACCAGCGCGTTCTTCATACAATAACTTAAGGCTTGATTAGTTAAAACTTTTTTGAGTAATCAAATAAACCCTTAATCACAGCGTCAGTATCAATAATCCTAGGAGGGTTACTAACCTCTCTCCCTATAACCTCCTCAAGGTAGTGGTTAAACATGTTGTAAAAATCCTTCTCATAAACCAATGGGCCGGTCAGCAGTATATTATTCATTAACTCTTTTCGCTCAGCCATCCCAGTATTAAACAGCAACCCCTTTATTATGTAAGGAAACCCTTGAGTGTCCTCAAATAATTCCCCTTTAAGCGCTTCTTTGAAATCAATACCCAGCCGCTTAATGCTCTTATTAATACCAGCATATCCTTCGTAGTACTCTTTGCTCATTAATTTATTATTAATAACCGTTGATATAACAGAGAAACAACTAGCCTCCACAACTAAAGCAGTCGCCAACCCCTCGCCGTAAGTGACTGCCTCGCTTGTATGGATAAAGTAAGGCTTGCGGTAGTGCCTGGTTAATAACTCTCTTAACATCTTAGCATCCTCGTTAGTCCCAAGTGTTGGCACGTTCACCGCTGCTTTCTTTACATTATTGCCAAATACCATCTTGTAATCACTGCTTATCTTATCAATAATCCTTCCTAAAGAGAACTTATCTTCAAAACCCCCTTTCTTAATGTTGAAAAAGGTTTTATCAAGAGTTATGTCATTAATATCAGTCATTACCTCCCAGGCATTACTGACAGCGCTCTTAATCCTTAACTGCTCAACATCTAATAATAGTGTTTTAAAACCCGCCAGCCTCATTGCTAGTTTTTCCAGTAAGTGGTTATTAAAATATATTATGCTATTGTAAGCCATAACCTAAAGGTTTTAAGACGTGGAGGCTTTACTAGTCTATTAATGACCAAGGCTCTTAAAGTCAAGGACCTGAATGTTGTATTAGGCGGTGAGGAGATAATTAAGGACTTATCCTTCTCAGTTGAGGATGGTGAAGTGCTGGTAGTGATGGGTCCTAACGGGGCTGGTAAGACCACTCTGTTAAAAGCGTTGCTTGGCTTAGTGCCTTCTAAAGGAAAAGTGGAGTGGGGTTCAAAAAATATTAGTTACCTGCCACCCCAGGAGTTCCTTGAGCGGAGGCACCTGCCGCCACTGAGTATTAAGGATTTCTTTGAGCTTAAAGGCGCTTCAAGTAATAAGACGACTGAGATGCTGGAGTTAGTCGGGCTTAAGTCTTCAATCATTAGCAAGAACTTTAACACCCTGTCAACCGGGCAGTTCCAGCGGATGATTATTGCCTGGGCACTAGTTAACGAGCCGTCTATATTATTATTTGACGAGCCGACCGCCGGCATTGATGTTGGAGGCGAGGAGACCATTTACTCACTATTGCGTAAGTTCTGGGAGGATAAGAAGATGACCATCCTCTTAGTTACTCATGACTTAAGCATTATCTGGGAGCACGCTAATAACGTTTTATGCATTAATAAAAAGAAGATATGTTACGGCAAGCCGCGCAAGGTTTTAACCCCTAAGAACCTTGAGGAGTTATACGGTACTGGGATTAAGTTCTACAAGCATGGTGGTGGGAAGTGATTCAACTAGTAATAGTCTTATTGGTTTGCGGCTTTATTGGCGGGATAGCGGGTTATATTGGCTCCTTAATGGTTACTAAGCGCATGTCATTAATGGGCGGGTCGCTGGGACACTTAACCCTGCCAGGCATAACCCTCGCCTTAATCTATGGTTTTGACGTCTCAATAGGGGCTTTATTATTTCTTGGCATGGGCATCCTCCTGATATGGCTCTTTGAGCTAAGGACCAAGCTGCCGCTTGAAGCACTCACCGCAGTGGTGTTCGCCTCGTCAGTGGCTGTTGCTTTCCTGTTCCTGCCTGAAGAGCACACTTACCAAGCATTGATTGGCGACGTGTCACAGGTATCACCAGTTGTTGTTATAGTATCGGTTATCTCCTGCTTGTTAGTGTTCATGGTGACTAGGAATATCTTCCCTAAAATTATTCTCTCAACAATCTCTGAGGACCTGGCTCAGTCAGAGGGGGTTAGTGTTAAGAAGTATAACCTAATCTACCTTGGCTGCATTGCTTTAACAGTGGCTCTTGGGGTTCGGATTGTTGGCGGCTTAATGACCGCTGCCCTGGTAGCCATCCCCGCCTCTACCAGCCGGAACGTCAGCCGCAACTTAAAACAGTACGCTTATCTTGGCATGCTGTTCGGCATGTTATCATGCGTTATTGGAGTGCTCGCCTCCAGTGTCACCGGAGTCAGCGCCGGCCCCTTAATCATAATTTCTAACGCGGTGTTCTTCCTTGCCTCACTAGCTTTCAAGAAGTCATATATTTCTTAAATTTTTTTTTGAGTCCTGGAAGCCCTTAAAGGTTTTTATTATTTCATCAAGTTCTGACTTGTTTATCATCTCTGATAGTTTCTCTTCTAAATCAGACCCCTGTCCGCGTAACGGACTAAAAAGGTGAAGAGGTTTCTTACAATTCTCGTATCAGAATCAAAAAGAATTATAAGTAAATTAATCATTATGAAAGTTAAGGATGAATAAGGCACTATTAATCATTTTATTAACTGCTTCATTACTAATAATAAGTGTTATTAGCATGATGGTTTTAAGGGTGTGCCCGCCCCAGGGTCCATGGCCCATGCCACCATGGTGCGGACCAAGTCAATTAATTCCTGGTCAGGAAGCAATCATTCATTTTTGGTTAACAATTCCTTATAATATTAGTGTTAACTCCTTAAGCATAGTTCATGACGGAATTATTAAGAACATGAACTCCGCGAGCGATTTAAGCTATGAAACCAGTATTAATGCCACGACAGGTGAAGTAATCAATTATTATTATCGCTTAAATAATTTTAATTCAACTAGTAATAAATTAGAAGTGATTAAGTTAGACCAAGAAGTTTATGATTACATAACAACCGGTTTTAATCCTGACTTACCTAAAGATTTTATTTTTGGAGTAAACATGTTTGATACTTGGGGAGGTAATTATAACTTCTTAATGTTTGAGAACACGCGTGACCATATTAAAGATTCTTTAAAAAGAGTTGCTGCAACTGGCTCATCAGAAGTATACGTTCATGACTTCTTAATGACTAATAAAACAGGTATTAATCACACTAATTACGAGTTTATTAATGAAGTTTTCACTAATGATTACAGGGATGAATCAATGACTCAGGAGGACATGAATAACCTGGCTCAGGAAGCAGTTAATAATGAGTTAAGTATTGGGTGGCGATTAAATCTTCATTTTATTGATATTGGTGAATTCATTGGCTCAAGCGATATTACTGGCGGATTGCAAGAAGTATTTAATGAATTCAATCAACCAAAAACTGAGGCCTGGGTCAGGCATTTCTTCCAAGAATATAATCAAACACTTATTCAAAAAGCAGGGATGCTTAACCAAGCAGGATTTAATTACATGGTAATAACCCCTAACTTTATGAATCCAAGATTCCACCCTCATGAATCACTGGCTAATGAATTATGGAAGGATTTAATTAATAATCTTAAACAAGTTTTTAACGGCGAAGTAGGAATTATTGTAGACCGTTATGGCTTTCTTGAAGGAAATAATGGTGATGAGGACTGGACGCAGTACGATTATTATGAAACAGCTGACAGGGTTTACTATAACATTTATAACTTAATAGCTGAGTACGAGGTTGATTCAGTTACTGGCAGTAACTTGGAAGATTCTTTTAATGATTTATTAAATGAGTTGGAAGCCAGAGCAACTGAGCATGATATTAACTTGACATTAATGGCCACTTTTTACAGTTATGAAAGAGCAATTAATGAATTACCAGTCGAGTTCAATGATGTTAATAACCCTGCTATTAAATCACTTAAGCGTGACTGGAAAGAGCAAGCACTTGTTTATGAGTCATTATTACAAGCAGTTGAGGGTCGGGAGTTAATTAACGGGTTAGTAATGAATAGTTACTGGTGGGATAACGCCATGTACCCTGACAGTGCTAACACCCGGATAGATATCAGTCCCAGCACTAGGAATAAACCTGCTGAAGCTGTTTTCCAGAAATGGGCTTATAGTAACTGATTAAGAAGAAGACAATTAGTTTTTTGAGCCTCAAGAATCCAATAGACTCTTGCAAGTATAAAAAGTTAAAGTGGTAGGTGTTAGTAACAAACCAAATGACGCCAGGGGCAGGATTCGAACCTGCGCGTGCTCTCGCACAGTCGGTTACTTGAAAACCAGACCACCTCATGTTCGTAAGAGGGGGAGGTTATGTCTAAGAAGGGGACACTTCCCCCGCCTTGACTCTCAAGCCGACCGCCTTAGACCGGGCTGGGCTACCCTGGCAATAGAATAAAATAAACTAAGTCTGTTTTTTAAAGGTTTGCTTGAAGAAGGGAAGAGGATATCTCTAAGGGGAAACCGTAGGTGTCCCCTGAGGGCAGGGCTACCCTGGCATAACTAATAATAAGCTGCATAATACTTTTAACTTTTACTAGAAACTTATTTAGGGATGGTGGAGCCCCATTTATCAAGCGCCTGTCTTAACTCAGCATGAGACTCAGCGTACTCAGATACTTTCTTGCCTTTAACAATAGCCTCTAACGCCTGGGTAAGAGCCATGGCGCCGTAATGAGTCCCCCTTGGGTGGCCGTGGACCCCGCCCCCAGCCTGAACCATGATGTCAGGACCCAATAAATCAATAAGCGGCTTAACAATGCCTGGATGCAAGCCGCCGCTGCAGCAACCCATTAATGGTTTAACTCCAAACCACTTCTGAGCCAGGACGCCTGAAGAAGGCTTATTACTCTTACTTGAAGCCTTTAAGTGATTATCACCCACTTCGCGTTTGCCGCCAACCAGTTTACCCATGCCGCCGATATGAATGGTATCAGTGCCAATGACGCGGGCCATCTCAACAATCACCTTCATACTAACCCCGTGGTCAGGCACGCGGTCAAAAGTTGAGTGAAAAGCCCGGTGAGCGTGAATCGCGAGCCCTAGTTTCCCAGTCTCCTCGCGCAGGGTCTGCAGCCCAGCCCAGCCAACAGTTAACAAGTCAACCATGACGAAGTCATTGCCCGACTCCTTAACTAACCTGGTGCGGCGGAGCATCTCATTAGTCTCAGCAGTAACGTTAACAAGGTAGCTCTTCTTATCACCAGTCTCCTCCTCAGCCGCGCGCATAGATTTAAGGCTAGTGGCTAAACGCTTCTTAAAAGGATTAAAATCCTGGCCAGTAAGGTTCTCATCATCCTTCAACAAGTCAATACCGCCGGTCCAGGCGTCAAAGCCAACCTTGGCGTGCTCGTCAGGGTAATAACCAGTCTTGGGCTTAGGCACAGTGGCGGTCACGGGCCGCTTCTTAACACCCAACAACTTCCTAATGCCCTTGATACCGAACTGGGGTCCTTTAAAGGACTTAATAAGCTTCTTAGGCCACTTAACATCCTCCAGTCTTAAAGCATCAACTGCTTTCATGCCAAAAATGTTGCCCATGATGCTGCTAACCACTTGGGGCATGTTGAAGTTCTCAAATAATTCAAGAGGGTAAGCAATCCAGGCCAAGCCCTTATCAATCTTATAACACTTAGCGCTCAAGTCACGAATGTGCTCGGGCACATCCAATCCAGTCCAAGTGCCGTTAGATGACTCACTAGCCACCCGGGCAGCTGACTCCTTCATAGAGAAACCCTTAGCAGGGTCAATACGAAAAAGACACACTAAGTCATCACGCGAGGGTTTATACTTCAAATCAAGGAAGTCAGAGTAGCGGATAATCATTAAATCATAGGAAGAACTTTATATAATAAAAAACTTACTAATAATGGAATGATAAAATGGATAATCTTTGACCTGGGAGGAGTGTACTTCACCAGGGGTTCAAGAATAGCAATAGGACAACTAATCAAGGAGTTCCCAGAAATGCTGCCAGAGACAATAAACTATATTGTCTATGGAAGGATAGGCAGGGATTACCGTAAAGGCTTACACACTAAGAAGGAGTTCTGGAAAAAAGCCCAAGAAACAACTAGCATCAAGTTTAACACCCAGAAATTCGCGAGTATATGGCACGATTCTTACAAAGTGAAAAAAGGAGTAGAGAGGATAGTTAAGAAACTAAGCAAGAAGTACGACTTGGCAATCATCTCAGGAACCACTCGTGAGAGAGTTAAGTTCCTGGATGAGAAATATGACTTTAAGAAATACTTCAAAGAGAGAATATTCACTTATAATGTTAATGCTAATAAAAAAAGCAGGAAGATATACCGCGTAGCACTCAAGCGGTTAAAAGCCAAGCCAAGCGAGTGCTTATTCATTGATGACTACCCATGGCACGCCAAGTACGCTCAGAGCCTTGGGATTAAGACAATACTATTCAAGAACGCTGAGCAATTAAAAAAAGACTTAAAGAAACATGGAGTAAAGATATAAACATGAGGAAAAAGGCAGTGATGGTAATAAGCCTTTTATTATTATCAACCGCGCTGGCAAAGTCCTATTATTACGAGTCAATCAACCTGAACGTCACAGTCAAAGAGAACGGCGACCTAATAGTGACAGAGGAAGAAACACTAGTATTTGACGGCAGTTTCACCTACGTTTACAGGAGTTTCTACAAGCCAGTGCATGACTTCAAAGTAAGCGATGAGCAGGGAAAAATAGATTATGAACGAAAGGATAACAGGTATAAGTGGACCGGCTCGTGGAATGATGAGTCAAAGACCTTCACTTTAGAGTACACTATCAAGGACCCGTTCAAGGTGACAAGGAGTTATGACTTATTATGGCATACAATCATATTCAAGGATCGGAATGTTAAAGTAAAGAGCTCAACCTCCTACTTTAACTTCCCAGAGCCAATCAACCTAAACGAGACAAGTTACCGGTTAAGCAGGCAGGGAGCAATAAAAAGAGCAAATAATACTACGCTGAGGATTGAATCTGACAGCATCCCAGCCAATACTGCGTTGGATTTTGAAATAACACTGCCAAAAGGGGTGATAGAGCCGCCGCTAACACTGAAGAATCTCAGGACCCTGAACCCTGAGGTAGTAGACGCCCTGGCCATGCTGCCGTTCATCCTGATAGCGTGGCTGGTATTCAAGTCATATAAGGCTTATTTTAAAGAGAAAAAAGAACAAGAAAAAAGCGCTGAGTTCTACAAGGAAGTGAGGGCTGAGGACCTGCCGCCGGCAATTGCCGGCTTATTAATAGATTATCACTCAGGGGTCAAGGAAGTAACTGCCACCATCATTGACCTGGCAGTTAGGGGCTACATCTACATGCAAAAAGTAGTCAAGTCATTCTGGCCTGATGAAACAATACTAGTCAAGACCAAGGATAACCTGGAGCGATTAAATGATTATGAAAAAAAGATAATGAACACAATATTCAAAGAAGAGAAAGAAGTAAAGATGAAGGACTTGCAGCGGAAATTCAACCCAAGAGGCAGCACTTACTACACACCATTAAAGAGGATTGAGGACTTGATACAGAGAGAAGCAGTTAAAGAGGGGTTGGCAAAAGATGAGATAAAAGAATTAGTAAGAACCAAATCACTAAGCATTACCAAGTACTTAATACTAGCATTAGTGCTAACAATCCCTTACTTCTTCCTGGGGACAATGATAGTGGTTAACATACAATCCTTATTCTTCATCACCTCAGCCGTATTCATCCTATTAGAGATAGTAAGCCTGGCCTCACTAGGGCTGCTGGGAACTCAGGTGATAAAACTGACAGCTAAGGGCTACGGCTCCAGGCGCACCTATAAGAAACTAAAGAAGTTCATTAAGGAGCAGCCATTAACCGAGGGCAGGGTTTTTGACACTTACCTGCCTTACGC
>WJKC01000009.1 GCA_014729335.1 archaeon
GGGGCGAAGCCTCACTGAAGCTCCCAGCATCAAAAGAGGGGGTTTTGAAAGGGGGCGAAGCCTCACTGAAGCTCCCAGCATCAAAAGAGGGGGTTTTGAAAGGGGGCGAAGCCCCCTTCACATGAAACGAGGCATGGTGAAGAATGACTTAACCTCGTTCTCAAATAAGAATACGTCATTATAAACCTCTATCTGATAGGACTCCAGTGTTCGTTTAAACAAGTAGCGCTCATAAAAGTCCCGCAGGACCTCCAAGAACTTATTCTTCTCCCATAAGCCCTGACGGTCAGTTACCACCACTCCCGCCATTGTTAAGTCAACATCACCTTCCTTGGTCTTAAACTCCTCCCCGTCCTTCTTAACAACAACGTCTCGCAAGTGAAGTATTATCATATGAAGCTTAATAACAAACTTAGTGTAGTCATCAATTAAGCGCTCAAACACCCATTCAACCTCAACTTTCTCAAAACCGCCTTTATCCTTCTGCGAGTGCGACTCACTGGTTATCACGTAGCCGTTAGCAGCAACAACGTTAAAGAGGAATTCATAAAAATCCTTATAATCAAACCTGCCGGAGAATTGAACTCTTGTATCAGTCACTGGGTGTTTAGGCATGATTATAGAATAAGAGGTAAGGGATTATAATTCTTTCTTACACTTATTGCAGACCATCATCTTATCAACAACAGATAATTCACGGCTGAAAGAGTTACAAACATCACAGATACCGCCCTTGCTAAGAGAGGGGTCAGTGTTAATTTTCTCAACCAACAAGTCAATCAAGCCAGGCTCAACTTGTAATATATCACTGTCAGTAACAATCCCGATAATCTCGCCCTTCTTCTTAACCGGCATCCGGCGAATACCTTTATCAATCATGCTGCGAGTAACCTCTTGGATAGTGGCGGTTGGCTTGGTGGTGATAACATTCTTAGTCATCACTTCACTAATCTTAATCTCCTTGGGGTCAAGGTTCTTAGCCACCACCTTAATGATGATGTCCTTCTCGGTTACAATCCCCTTTAAAACACCTTTCTTGTCAATCACTAAGACATTACCTAAGCCCTGCTTAATCATCTTATTAACCGCGTCAATAACCGTTACCTCAGGCTTAACCGATACAATCTTAGTAGTCATCACGTCCATGACTGGTATTTCCATGACATTAAAAATGATGACTTAGTACATAAGCTTTATTGTCAGCGAATCCTCATAACATCAAGGTTCCGGGGAGCCACTGTCTCAACATGAAGAGTCTTATAAATCTTGCTAGCCAGTTCAATGCAACGGCTGCCCTCGCCGTGAATAGTGATGACCTTCTTAGGTTTTGGTCTAAGATTCTTAGCAAACCCTACTAGTTCACGCCAGCTGCTGTGACCGCTGAAACCAGAAATAGTATCAACTGGGAAACGGACCTTAACCACGCTGGAGCCGCCGCGACGACCCTGCATCCTAATAGTCCGCTCACCAGCCTGCACCCGCCTGCCAAGCGAGCCAGCACCTTGGAATGACACTAGTATTAAACGGTTATCAGGGTTCTCAGCTAAGTGGCGGAAGTACTCAACACTAGAACCACCGGTCAACATGCCGCTGGTCGCCAGTATGATACAGGGACCGGGTCCCTGAATAATCTCCTCCCGCTCCTTGGCGCTGCCAACACGGTGGAAGAGCTTGCTGGTGAAAGGGTTATGCTTCTGATTAAAGATAAGGTTCTTAACTTTGTCATTCATGAACTCAGGGTAAGTGGTATAAACCGCGGTTACGTCCCAGACCATGCCGTCAACATGGACGGGTATATCAGGTATCCGTTTCTGCCTAATAGCCTCCTCAACTATCAGCATTATCTCCTGAGCCCTGCCAACACCCAGCACAGGGATTAAAATCTTACCGTCATGATTAACAGTGTCCTTAATCTTATTAATTAACTCGGTCTCTGACTTAATTAACGGGGGATAATTACCCTCAGATGACGACCCATAAGTTGACTCAAGCATCAGCGTCTCAACCCGTTGAAAACGAGAAATCGCTTTAGGCAGCATCTTGGTATTAGTGAACTTAAAATCACCAGTGTACAATAAGTTATGGTAGCCATCACCAATATTTAAGTGGATTAAAGAACTGCCAAGAACGTGGCCCGCATTAAATAATGATAAGCGGACGTCATGAGTAACGTCATTAACCTCGCCGAGGTCAAAGCAGACGCTGTGCTTAACTAACTCCTTAATGTCGCGCGAGTCATAAATCTGCTTCTTACCCTCCCGCTGAGCAATGTCAACGTAGTCAAGCTGCAATAAAGTACTGATGTCACGGGTGGGCTCGCTTGAGTAAACTGGGCCTTTATAGCCATACTTAAATAATAATGGGACCAAGCCGCAATGGTCAAGGTGTGAGTGGGAGATAATCACCGCGTCAAGAGCTTTAATATCAACCTCGGGCGCGTTAAGGTATGGGAAAGCATCATCCTCACTGGCAACGTTAACACCGCAGTCAAGCATCACCTTGCTCTCAGGCGTCTGAAGCAGGAAGCAGGAACGGCCCACCTCTCGGGCGCCGCCAAGGCAAGAGAGTCTAACCCAGTAATCACTCTTATCAATCTCCCTGCCATAAATCCGCTTGCCAATATTATGAAGCATCTTGCGGCGGTACTCACTGTTCTTATAAAGAGTGTAACGGATGGTCTTAACAATATCGCTCTTAATAACCGGTGCCCGGCGGACAACCGGGACCCATAAGGTTTTCTCCCTAATACTCTTAATAACCTCGCCGTGATAGCCAATAACCATGCCAGGGTTATCCGCTTCTAATAAGACAATGCTGCGCGCGTCATCAAACCATATGTCCTTCAAACCGGCGTCCTTAGGAACCAAGTCCTTAATAATGCTCTTAGCATCGCGCTCATTAATATGAATTGAAGGGTCAGGCCTAACCTCAATCCGCTTCTTAATCTTGTTAACAAGCTTCTTGATAAGGCTGCGGCTGTTAAGAACAAAGTCCTTGTTCTTAGAGTACAGGATGATATTAGCTCCTTCAAAAACAGCCTCGCTAATCTCAACACTGCCGGGCAAGCCTTCCATTACTTTAGATAAAATCTCGTACTTAACCATTTGTTCTGAAAAATCCTTTTATTTAATTAATTTTTTAAACTCTTTCTCATCAACTTTGTGATAACCCTTCTTGTCAATAACGTAAACAAGGGCGCCGTCGCCAGTGAAAGCATCTCTTTGAATAGCTGAAGAAAGTGCTTTAACAGCCAGCTTAATGCCATCATCTTTAGATACCCCTTTCTTATAAGATGACTCTAATACACCATAAGCAACAGGTGAGCCGCTGCCAGTTGAAATGAAATCATCAGGTATTGAACCCCCTCCAGCGTCAAGACTATACAAAGAAGGGCCTTTCTCATCATGACCAGCAACCAATAACTGCACAAAGAAAGGCCAGTAGCCCTTGCCATTAAATAATATGTGGCTAAGCAGTGAAGCACAAGCCTTAACAGTCGGCTTCTTCTTCTCCTGAATCTCATAAGACTTCATCTCAGCGCGCAGGTACTTAACAAGTATTTGGGCGTCGCCAACCCCGCCTGCAATGCTCATAACTATACGGTCAGTGACGGGCAATACTTTCTCAGTGTTCTTATGAGCAACCAGGTTGCCCATGCTAGCTCTCTTATCAGCAGCTATGACTACGCAGTCCTTGCAGACTATTCCAACTGTCGTGGTTCCATGAAGTTTCTCTTGATTCATAACTTAGAAAACCTCTAAAAATCAAAAATCAGCAGTATATTTATAAAGTTTATGATTTTATGGCTCACATATGGCAAACAGGCATGTATTAATCTGCACTTCCTGGCCCTATGCCCACGGCTTGCCCCACTTAGGCAACTTCATCCCATTATTATCAGGGGGTGTGATAAAGAGGTATTATAATCATACTGGTGATAAGGTTATTCATGTAAGCGGCAGCGACTCCCATGGCGCGCGGATGGAGTTGCAAGCCCATAAAGAGGGAATAACACCCAGGGAACTAGTATCAAGAACTCATAAAAAAATAAAAAAACTACTAGCTGATTTTAATCTTGATTACACTAATTACTCATGGACCGAGAGCCCGACTCATAAAGAGTTTGTCAGGAAGACTTACAAGCAGGCATATGATAATGGCTATATAATAACAAAGACAGAGAAAAAACCCTATTGCAATAACTGTAATAAATTCCTTGCTGACAGATTTATCAGCGGTGAGTGCCCTCACTGCGGGTTCAAAGGAGCATTAGGAAACCAGTGTGATAAGTGCGGGATGCTGCTAGAACCTGAGGAATTAATCAACCCTCAATGTGAACAATGCGGTAAAAAAAATATTGAAATCAAAGACACCAAGCACTGGTATCTGGCATTAAACAAGCTTCAGGGAAAAATCAAGGCTTACGCTGACAAGCACCCTGAGTGGAACGAGGTGACAAAGGAGTACACTTACCGCTGGTTCAAGAAGGGGTTGGAGCCTAGACCAATAACAAGGGATATTAAATGGGGTATTAAAGCGCCATTCCCTGGCAGCGAAGGCAAAACCATCTACGTATGGGCTGACGCGGTGCTTGGGTACGTGAGCGCTGCTATTGAGTTGGCTAAGAAAACTAGGAAGCCTGATGAATGGAAGAAATTCTGGAAGCAGGAATGCAAGCAAGTCTATATTCATGGCAAGGACAATATTCCATTCCATACAATCATCCTGCCGGGGCTGCTCATAGCCTCAGGCGAGGATTACAACCTGCCCTCTCAACTAAGCATTAATTACTACCTTAACTGGACAGGGGGTCATAAATTCAGCAAGACCAGGGGGGTGGGGGTGTGGAGTGACGAGGCGCTGAAGATATACCCTAAGCCTGACGTATGGAGTTTTTACTTAATGATTAACCGTCCTGAGAAAAAAGACCGGGAGTTCTCATGGCAGGAACTGGACAAGGCAATCAACGCCACACTAGTAGGCAACATTGGCAACTTATATAACAGGTGTTTAACTTTTATCAAAAAGCACTACAAAGGAGAATTGCCAAAAGGAGAAATGGATAAAGAGGTAAGAGAGCGGATTAAAAATAGTTTTAAGAAAACCTCTGAGGTTTTTGAAAAAGGCGGGGTTAGCCGGGCAGTAAAAGAGACGGTGAGGCTGAGCGCTTTTGGCAACGAGTACTTCCAAGCTAATGAGCCTTGGAAGGTAACTAAAGAATTAGCCGGTGATACAATCTATAACTGCTACCAAATACTGAAAGCAATAACAATACAACTAGAACCAGTAATGCCCAGCACCTGCAGCAAGGCATGGAAACTGCTGGGTTTAAAAGGCGAGGCAGGTAAAGCTAGATGGGGGTTCAAGGAGGAGAAGAAAGCAACCATTAACAAGCCGGAATTATTATTTAAGAAAGTAAGAGAAGGGGAGCTAGAAAGAAAGTACAAAAAACTAAAATGATAAAATACGAGGAATTCAAGAAAGTGGAGTTAATAACTGCTAAAGTACTGGATGCTGAACTGCACGGCAATAAATTAATAAAATTAAGAGTAAAAGCTGACAAGGAGCGGATAATACTGGCAGGGCTGAAAGAGCATTACAAGCCACAGGAATTAATAGGCAAGAACATAGTGTTAGTGGCTAACCTGGAGCCAAAGAAACTAGCAGGGGAGATGAGTGAAGGAATGCTGTTAGCAGCAGAGAAAGAAGGAAGAATAAGCCTGCTGACAACTGATACTGACATGCCAGCCAACAGCAAGATTCATTAACTTTTTAAAGCAGACCCTGATTTTAATTCTGTAACGAGCCTGTTGCGAAAGCAAAGGGCGAAGAATGAGCCTGTAGCTCAGCTTGGTTAGAGCGCACGACTGATAATCGTGAGGTCCCGAGTTCAAATCTCGGCAGGCTCACACAAATAAGATTGGCTTGCCGATTTTACACAAATAGTGTAATCATCGGCAGGCTCACACAGATAAAGGGGTAAAGCAAAATGAAGGTTTATAACAAGCTGGCAGAGTATTATGACGAGGTCTTCAAGATAGACTACGAGAAAGAAGCTGGGGTCTGTCATGAAGTAATAAAGAAACTGGGTGGAAGCGCGGGAAAATTATTAGATGTTGGGTGCGGCACTGGCGGTCACATGAAAGCGTTCAAGGAACTAGGGTACGAGGTTGAGGGCTTGGACTCCAGCAATGAGATGATAAGGCAAGCAAGGTATAAGCTGCCAAGAGCCAAGTTCTATAAGATGAAGATGCAGGAAGTAAACCTGGCAGGAACTTATGATGTTATCACCCTGTTAAGCAGGACACTATTATACCTTGATGATGAAAAAGAAATTAAAGTCACGCTCAGACGATTACAAGACCACTTAGAGCCGATGGGGTTGCTGGTTATTGACCTGGACCTTCATAAGGATTATTTCAACCCTGATAAAAGCAGCACTAACTACTTTAATGATGAAGGAGTTGAGGGCTCAATTACTGAGGATTACGAGCTAAAAGACAACAAGGTATTATGGAGCGTTAACCTGTCAATAAAGAAAGAAGATGACGTGACAAGAGTGGTTGACAACCAGGAGTACTTATTAATTAATCCTAAGAAGTTAGTTAAGTGGATGAAAGAAATACACTTGATACCAACCATCTACTCAAGCAACGGCAGGAAGACAAGCAACTACGAGCAGCCGTTAATAATTGGTGCAAAAAACCTAACAATGTGAGCACTAGTAAGTTTTTTAATAGTCACTATTTTACTAAAAAGCTAATAAGGGAGTTATTCATGAGTCTAGGCAAGTATAAACCAAAAAAGATAGAGCCCAAGTGGGCTGATAAATGGGTTAAAGATAAAACTTACAAGTGGACTGAGCACAAAGACCCTGAAAAGAACTACTTGATAGATGTTCCGCCGCCATACCCTTACCAGGACCTTCACGCAGGCAACTTTGTGAACTCCACTTACCAGGACATAATGGCCCGCTACAAGCGGATGCGCGGCTACAGCGTGCTGCACCCATGGGGCTGGGATTGTCATGGTTTGGGGGCGGAGCTATACATACAAAAGAACTTTAACATCTTTGCTGAAAAAGCCGGTGTTAAGAGGTTCAGGGAGTTCTGCAGAGAACACCTGCTGAAAAACATTGAGAACATCCGGACCAACCAGGCAATACCGCTTGGAATGAGCATTGACTGGGACAAACAATACTGGACCATGAACCCTGACTATATGAAGATGGTTCAGGAATCATTCATCAAGATGCATGGAAAAGACTATGTTTATAGAGGAAAACACCCAGTAACCTGGTGTCCAAGCTGCCACAGCGCAATAGCAGAGGCGCAGATGGACCGAAAGGAAGGGAAAGGAAAACTACATCACATTAAACTACCAATAATCGGCGGCAGGGGCATAACCATCGCGACAACCAGGCCTGAATTAATGGCTGCCTGCGTCGCAGTCTTTGTACACCCAGAGGACAAGCGTTACAAGGATTTAATTGGTAAAAAAGTCAAGATACCATTCACAGGACAGGTTGTTAAGATAAAAGGCAACGAGGACGCTGACCCTGAGTTTGGGACAGGAGCAGTGTATCACTGTACTTTTGGTGACAAGGATGACTGGCGCTGGGTTGCAGAGTACGACCTGCCTATCAGGATAATACTTGATGAAAGCGGCAGGTTCACCAAGAAATCAGGGTTGCTGGCTGGTTTAAGCATCAAGCAGGGGCGGGAGAGGATAGTAGAGGAGTTAAAGAAAAAGGATTTATATGTTAAGTCAGAACCGGTTGAGCAGTCAATAAAAGTGTGCGAGCGTTGCAAAACACCGATAGAGATAATAGTCAAGGACCAATGGTACTTTGCCACTACAAAATTAAAAAAAGAGATTAAAGAAGCGGCTGACAAGATGAAGTGGATGCCGTCATTCATGAAAGCAAGGCTAACCAACTGGGTTGATGACGCGTTATGGGACTGGGTTATCTCAAGGCAGCGGTACTGGGCAACTCCTTTCCCGGTCTGGTACTGCAGGGAGTGCAATGAGATAATAATCGCTGATAAAAAAGAACTGCCGGTTGACCCTGTTAGTGTTAAAAAGAAGTGCCCTAAGTGCGGCGGGGATGCTAAGCCTGAGAAAGACGTCATGGACACCTGGATGGACTCGTCAATCACAGCAATCTACGTGAGCAATTGGTTGAAGAATCAAAGAAAGGACAGGTTATGCGAGTTAAGGGACCAGGGAGAGGACATAATCAAGACCTGGGCTTATTATTCAATTGCCAGGTGCGTTGCAGAGACAGGCAAGCCGCCATTCACTGAGGTATTGATAAACGGGATGCTGCTAGGAACTGACGGCAAGAAGATGAGCAAGCGCAGACCGAAAGCAGCAGTCTATCCTCAGGAAATAATTGATAAGTACAGCGTTGACGTTTACCGACAGTGGGTTGGGGCAAGCAATCCAGGGGACGCTATCCAGATAGACTTTAAGGAGATGGACCACGGCAAGAAGTTCCTGAACAAGTTATGGAACCTGGGACGGTTCATTGAACGATTCAAAACTAAAGGCAAAAGCAAGGAAGAAGTAAGTGATGAGTGGATAATTAATTCATTAAACAAGGTTGTAAAAGAAGCAACCGAATTCATGGAGCAGGGAAGATGGAATAACGCTCTGAAAACCGTGAGGGATTTTGCATGGCACGAGTTTGCTGATTATTATATTGAGATGATAAAATACCGGCTCTATGGTGATGAAGTTAGAACAAAGAACGGGGCAGTAAAAACTACACGTAAAGTTTTGCTAGCAATACTAAAGATGCTGTCGCCATTCACGCCTTTCATAACCGAGGAATTGTATAACGAGTTATACAAGCATGAAAGCATTCACTTATCGCAATGGCCCAGACCAGGCAAAGTTAAAAAGGACTTAACAGGGCTGGGAGAATTAATGAAGGAAGTTATAAGCGAGGGAAGGCAGTACAAGGTTAATAACCAGATGAGCCTTGGAGCAGAACTAAGCGAGATAACAATCACTGGTCCTCGGGAATTAGAAAAAATTAAAGAGGTAATAGCCGGGACACTAAGAGCTGATAAAGTTAAAACTAAGAGCGGTAAAGAATTAAAAATCAAAATCAAGAAATAACTTGTTTCATAATCTTAGCGCCCATTACGTCCCAGTAAACAACCTTGCTGCCTTCCTTAACCTGCTTCATTAACTCCTCAGGAACCTTGATGTTAAAGGTCTCGTAACTCTCAGTGTCCATGACATTAGCAACCTTCTTCTTAATAGTCTCGCCTGCAACTGTTTCAGTCTGGTCCTCAATAGTTAGTACCTGCGCGTTCCGCTTGTCAATAATCGGAACATCAACCTTGTTGCCTGAGGCAATGACAATACTCTTCTTCTTATCAGTCAGCACTGAAACCGCTTTCATCCGGTACTTGCCGTGGCCGTGCTTGCCTGCCTTGCTGTGGGCAACGTCAAGCACTTTATACACCTCACCGTCGTGGATGATGTGACCTCCCTTCTTTACTTTACTGACATCAACTACTTTTTTCAAAACTTAATCACCTTTTTAGTTGTTTAGACGCTAACAAAACGTCCTCGCCTTTAATAGTTGTCCTTCCTGCATGGTTGGCAAACACGATAGCCTTCCGGGAAAGCCTTATAGCAAACTCTTCAAGCACCTGCCTCAATGCTTTCTTTGCAGTAGCACTGACTCTTTCAGCACCTGCTTTCCGAAGCAAGTGGTCCATCGGCGCTAGTTGAAGTAAATGTCCCTTCTCTATCATAAAATACCCCTATAAGGATGAAATCTCTTAAATATATAAATATTTACTAAAAAAAGACGTTCTAAATTGATAAAAGCTTTTAAAAACAATTTTTTTGAAATCTTAATCAAAAATCTCTAATCTTTCATTTTATAACGAAGAATGGCTCCAACCCCGCCTAGTTGTTTTAACTGCTCACCCTCCCGGGTTTCAGTGCTTATTAACTCATGCCCAGAGCTGAACTGCTCCGCAGTCTCAACTAACTCGTCCACCAATGACTCATCAACTGACTCACTGATTAATAACTTATCAACCGCTCCCTGTTTAAGCCGCTTCTTAACAGCTTCTAAGCCGTAAGCAGCCATGCCGTCATCCTTCCCAAGGTGGTTAAGGAACTCGGTGACAATGGTTTTCTCAGCCATTATCTCCTCTTTTTCAAGCGCTTTCTGGCTCTTCCTCACTAACTCTTCTAAAGCAACACTGCCTGAGTGGCCGATGTTCTGAACAGTTATTATCTTATCCTTAAGAACCCCTAAATGGCCTGATGAGATAAAAGCCTCCTTAGCTGGTCCGGGACCGCCAATTAACAAACCCTTAAGATTATCATAAGACTTGAATAACTTAACACATAACTCCCCTATTGACTTATACCAGTGCTTAACAATCTCCTGCCTGACCCGCTGGAAACGCCTCTGGCTCTGACCACCGGCTTTTGACTTGCCAGGAACCATGCTTGACTTCTCCTTAAGAGTCACTATCCGCTTGCCTTTAAGCAAGCCGAAAACCACTTCCTTATCATCAATCACTACCAAGCCATAAACGTATTTCGGCTCAATCATCTCAACTAACGGTTCTAGAACAAAGGTGGGCTCGGTCCGGTAGATGCGGACTGTTAACTCCTCAGGCGGTTCAAAAGACCATGACTTGAAGTCATCAACAGCAGGGTTGTCAGACACGTTGCCGGCAAACACTACAAGCCCGTTTTCAGGAGTGACCTTGTAATAACGAAGCTCGGTAGCGGCGCGCTCAAGAGCTGATTGAACGTTCTTGCGAGTAGTCTTGCTCTTAATATTAGCAGCCAGCGCCTGCTCCTGGGCAATCTGGTTGCGCACAACATTAAGGTTAGTGCCTGAGGGCACGTAAACACTCACCAGCTCGGTGTGGCGACTGCGCATATCCTTCAACTCCTCAACCAGCTTTTTTAACTGGTACTTGTTAATCTTATTCATCATAGAACTTGAATCTAAGGGTTATTTTTAAGGTTTACTTGTTAAAAAGCTTTGTTTTCTGAAATTAGGCTGGAAGCTGATTAGAGTATTTATTTTCAATATTGAAAATAATTAAGGGTTGTGAAGAGGGGGGCAAAGCCCCCCTTTCTATTGAAAATAATTAAGGAAATTCTTGGCTAAAAGAAAGATTTCAAATCGGGCTGTGATTTCTTTGGTTCTTCTTCAACATAATCTTCATCACTAAACACTGGCGCGCCGTACTCGCCGTCATAGCCCGGCTTAATCTCAACTTCCTGGTTCCTAACTTTAATAATTGCTTCTCCTATTTTTTTATCAAAAGACCTTATCTCTTCCTCGGGCGCTTCAAGCATTATGTTAAACTCGGTGTTGAAATGGTCAATCCATGACTGGTACTTCTTCCACACTGTCTTGGTGTTAACACCCATGTCAAGGAACTTTGCTATAATCTCGGCTAATGGTATCAGGCTCTTAAAAGGAATCTTTTTCCGGGGCTTATAACCCGGCTCGCGGTCAGCCAGTTCCTCCACCCGGTGCTCAACCCCAATGGTTAAAGGCTGCCTGCAAACAGGGCAGATGTTATTCAACTCCACAGCCTCCCTTGGATTACAGCTGAAACTGCATTTCCTGTGCCCGTCCCAGTGGTACTTGCCGTAAGCAGGGTCGACCTCAATAGTCATTAATAAACCCCTGCGCGTGCGGATAGCCCTTATCAAGTCATCATATGATGGCTTTATGTCAAAAACGTTGCACTCCCGCCCCATACGCCAGGGCCACGGGCTGTGAGAGTCGCTGTTTGATATAAGAGTGTAGTTATCAAGAGCTGACCATCGCCAGTTCATTAATGGGTCGCTACTTAAGCCGGTCTCCAAGGCGTGAATATGCTTCAACTCTTCCTCGTAGCACTCCTTGATTGAGTCGTAGCCGCTCTTACTGCCGAACAAGCTGAACCACGGGGTCCATATGTGGGCGGGTATCACCTCGCACTTAGAGCTGACACCCATCACGGTCTTAACTAATTCCCTGCTTGACTTGCCGAAGATTGGTCTGCCGTCATAATCAATCCTGCCCCACTTACGGAACTCTGCCTGCAGTTCATCAGCCGCGTCAAAGTCAGGGGCTAGTATCACGTGATGAACCTTCCGTCCCCTGCCGTTATGAGTGTAAATATTGGCAATCTCTGTCTGCAATACGTAGTAAATACCGTCGTGCTCATACAACCCCTTACCTGTTCTCTTAAGTTTAGACTTAAGCTCTTTCAAGTACTCTGGGTGCTGGAAATCACCTGTTCCTAATAAGTTAAGACCTTTGTACTTGGCGTACTTACTAAGGTCTAATACGTTCATCTTAGGGGAAGTGGCGCGTGAGTAATGAGAGTGCAGGTGAAGGTCAGTGTATAATTTCATGTCTTTGATTAGTAACGGGTTTTATTAATAATTATGGTTTAAACGGCAGGAAGCCAGTCATGCAGCCGGTGCAGATTCTCTGTTTACTATTAGCAAAGAATGAATTATAACAATCAATTAAGTTGTCAATTGTCATATACTCAATGTTAACTTTTTCCTTGTTTATGTTTGAAAGCATTTGATTAAACTTCTCTTTGTTATAAACGCCTTCTTCATAATTATTTTTAATCTCTTCTCTGCATTGATTAAAAACCCATTCATAAATCTCATCCAGGTCCCTGTTCATTGCAACAAAATCAGACTTCTTTGTCATGCCCTCACTGTAAGGACAGAAGTGCCTTAAAGGTGGTGCAGTGCTTTTAAAAAATACTTCTCGGGCGCCCGCCTCAAAAGCCTTGATAATCATTCTATAAATAGTTGTTCCTCTGACAATACTGTCATCAAGGAACACCACTGTCTTGCCCTGCTTGCCGTCATTAAAGGCTCCTGGCACGACCTCATACTTGTCATCAGCTATCTCGTCACGATTATCATCAGATACTAAGTAAGACCTTCTCTTAACACGTTTAATAAGCCCCTCTTTTATTTTATAATTATACTCGTTAGAGTACCCTGAAGCTGCTGACCTCCCTGAATCAGGCACCGGCATCACAACTATGTTCTCTTTTTTCTTCCCAGGGATTTTTGACAAGTACCTGCCAAGCCTTGCTCTGAAACGAATAGTGGATACTAAGTGGTTAAGCGCCGGGGGGTTCTTTTTGTAAATATCCTCAAAAACGCAGTGATACTCTTTAATCGCGCCGTCATGAATCAACCCCTTATCATCAATCCACGGCATTAAAGCTGCTAATTCATCAAGCGGGTCTTCACCAATAACTAAAGAATCAATTTCTTCACCTGAACCGCCCGCCCAATTAAGATTATTAATTTTTATAAGAACTGAATTCAGAACCCTATTATTACATAAGCCTATCAC
>WJKC01000010.1 GCA_014729335.1 archaeon
AATAATTGACAGCGCTCTGGAGGTTTTCAGAAAAAGATTTCATAAAGAGGAATTTCAAAACGGTGGAGAATATAATCCTCTAAGATTAATAATAACCTACTTCCCAAAGGACGAAAGAGAAAACGTGGAGTTATACGACCCCATCCAAGCCTAGGCTCTTCACAAGTTTCTTCTTAAAACCAGTCTTCTTAGCAAGGCGCTTCTTCAATGACTCAACAACTGGTACTGGCAGCGGGTTCTTTCCTCTCAGCAAGCTTAAGTAGTAACTAAGCATGTCGCCCTGATAGATTAAAGTCAGCATCTTGGATAAGAGCGTCTTGCCGCGGGATTTAAAGTTGAATACTTCACCCTTAGCCTTGCAAACATTCATGGTGAACTTGAAACGCTCCTTCATCACGTCGCTCATATCATCATCCCATAAAAAAATGGCAGCTAATGGTAGCTCTTGTGACTCGCCCCAAGCCGTTAGTTCATTATGATTAGCTTCAGGCAGGACGCTGTACTTAGAGAGAGTCTTGGCGTTCTCATTAAAAGCTTGTGACTGGTAGCGCCTGCCAACAGATTCTAAGTAAGAGGGAGTGAAGATGTATAAGTACTTACCTAATAACCTCTCAGCAGTTTTCCTCAGCTTCTTTAAATCAGTCTTCCTTAACTCCCTGACTGCCTCTTCATAATTAGGGAATAACAAGCCAATCTTTCGCAGGACCTCTAGTAAGAACGTGAATAAGTAAGGAGTGGCTGCTCTTGGCTGGAACTCAGCCGGCGCCTTGATAAAAGGGAAGCCGTACTTACGAGCAGCCTTCTCTAATAACCCGCCGCTGCTAATTAAAACTATCCTTGAGTCGCGGTTCATCAACTCCTTAAGACAGGATAATGCTTCCTCAGTGTTGCCAGAGTAACTAATAACAAAAGCAAGAGTCTTCTTGCCAACCCATTCAGGCACAGAGTAAGTATTAGCCACTTCCACGAATAAGTCAAGCTTGTGTCGACAGTAATCCTTTAACAAGAAGCCAGGGATGGCTGAGCCGCCCATGCCGCAGACAATGATTGACTCTGGCTTAAAACTAAACTCAAATCCTTTCATTAATTCTAAAGCCTGTTCAACGTGCGCTGGGAAGTTAATTAAAGCTGAGTGGTAATCAGCTGGGTCATGGTTAGTGCGAAGAGAATCCCAATCCATTATTGAATTAGAAAACTATTACTACTTAAATAAGTTATTTCTTCTTTCTTAAACCAAGAGAGAACCTGACTAAGTGAATAATACCCAGGACAAAGCCAATAAGCGATGCCAAGTACTCAAGCAGGAACATGAACATTAAAGGAGTCAAGGCAAGCAAGGCAATATTAACAGCCAAGCCCTTAGTCTTATTAAGGAAAACCAGAACCAAGTTAGCAATGATTAACGGGATAAGGAAAAAGACAACATCGTCAGCTGATATCACGAACGCAGCCAGGCTTAACAAGACCACGATGCCTACAACCACCACTAATTGAGCTAACAATCGTTTATCCTTAATCAAGACGTACTCACCTTAACCTCACCTAGTGAACCCAAGCCCTGAGCCAAGTTAAACATGTCAAGGACATTGAATAATAATGTTAACAAGGCGTGCCGAGGAGTAATAGCCACTCCCTCACGCCAGAACTTTGATAAAGCTCCAATAACACCCATTACCTGGCCAAAACTAGGACCTCCTTGGTCAAGATTAACCCAGCCAGGACCATTAATAGTTGAGCTCTGCATAGTAGCGATATAACTTAATAACTTATACAATGAGTCATAATTAACACTAATACTAATATCAGCACTAACAGCCTCATCAGAGAAACTAATAACCTCTTCAGGGTTAATGCTAAGATACTTATTAATAAGGTCCTCCTCACCAGAGAATAAACGAAGATTAATATCAAACGACCCTCCGTAGCGACCCGCTATATTATTAACAAGCTCCATCCGGTTGCTGTCAGCCTTAATCTCAGCTATCTGGGAAGCGCTTAAGCCAATAGTGTTCTCCTGTGACACCTGGTAAAGAATCAATTCTTTTAAAGAATCCTTAGCTGGAAAGAAGTGATAACGGTAAAGAGTTGTCCAAGCCTTATTATTATCAAACCAGTCAACAGGCACGTATTTCTCCCAGACCTCTAAGCGAACATTAGACTTGTTATAGTCAATGCTTATCTCCTCAAAACCAGCAGGCCAACTCTTGTTACCAGACCTGCCTAGGGCTTCAACAATATCCTCCTCAACCCATACTAAAACATTAAGTATTCGTGACACAGCGTCTCCGCCGTACATTAACTTCTCAATATCACTGCCAAGGTAATCCTCAAAATACCATTCAACAAAGTCATCATTAAATGACTCCTGGAAAGGCTTTCTTAACCTTACCAGTGACTTAATCCAATACTGAGAGAAGCCGCTCATTTCATCAAGATTATTAACCTCAATAAAACGCTCCAACTCATCACCCCAAGCCTCAAATGATAAACTAGCATAACCCTCATTATCACACCAGCCTTTAATCTTTACCTCACCGTCAGTCCAGTTATCACAGACAGTCATGGGAGTGCACTCAGGGTAACAGCCGCCCTCATCACACACCTGGGTGCAGTTCTGCTCTTCACGGCAGTTCTCCTCATAAGTCTCAGCTATCACTTTATGATAACCAACCCCATCATAATGCTCCTCAGGGTTGCCTAAAACAGAGTTCATTAAGTCATTGCAATCACCTTCAAGGTTATTAACCTTGAATTTCAAACCCCGCCACTCACTCTTTAAGTCAGTTGTAACCTCGCCATCACTATTAATCAACTCAGTTAAGCCTTGAATAAATGATTGGAGCTCGCTGCTTAAACCAGAAAAACTCGGTTCAAGAGGCATTAAGTAATAACCAACATGGTAACTAGCAGTTCCCTCCCTGCTTTCAAGAAACTCCTCAGTAACCTGGTAATCAGCAAAGAATACCAAGCTGAAATCAGTAGTGTTAAAAACTAGTTCAGGGTTATCAGTTGAGCCAAAAGCATCAGCTACCTCGCTCTCAGTTATCAAGTCATCCTTATACATCTGGTTCTTAACATAATCAACATACACGATTAACTCAGAAGCAGTTATCTCGCCAATATTATAAGAATCAACATAGCCACTAACAGTTGATAAATCATCACTCAAGGCTGCAAGGCCCGGAGTTAATAATAAAGTGGTTATTAAAAAGAAAAACCATCGCCTCATAAGAAGCTATAAATGTTTAACACTTATATTTCTTTACCAAGGCACTTTCTTAAGCCCTAACTTATAAGCAAGCAGGTTTGATAAGCGGTGAATAAAATAAGTGACACCTAAGACAAGCAGGATTAACAAGAAATCTAATTTAACATAGAATGATAAAGCAGAGAAGCCCGTAACCAGGAACCCTAGCTGGTCCATTAACGGCACCTCCTCACCGCGCTTCAAATCCAAGCGTCGCTTAATAAACGAGCCAAGCAAGTCGCCGCCAAGGCAGGCGAGCACGAACACGAAGCTAACCCTGAAGTCAAGGCCTAGCATAACAGCTGATAACAAACCAGTATTAAGCCCTATTAAGAAACCCTCCAGTGTCTTGCCGTTGCCAAGCAAGCGCTTACCACCAAGCTTTAAACCAGCGTCAAGCGGGTGGGATTTAAGCAGGGCTGCGAGGGTGCAGGACGCGTTAGTCAAGTAAGCTGTAATTGTGTATAATAATACCATCATGTTTTTTAATTAAAGAACACTTATTAAAAACTTATGCTTGCCAAGCGGAAAAAGAAACTAATAATACCAGGGGTTAAAACACTATACAAATTAGGAGTTAAACCCAACCACTTAACAATCACCGGCCTAATAATAGCAGTCACAGCTTTATTCACACCATTATACCCGGCACTAATACTATTCTCAATCGCGTTTTTTATTGACGTGCTTGACGGCAACCTAGCCAGGAACCATAAACTAACATCCAAGTTCGGCGGAGTGCTGGACAGCACGGTTGACAAGATAGTTGAAGCACTATTCATCACCTACCTTGGAATACAACTAGGAGCTCAAGCCCAGGGAATGATGGCAGTGGGGCTGTCAATAATGATATCATACGTCAAGCACAGGTCAGGCTTGTCACTAACCTCCTTCTTTGACCGGGGCGAGCGGTTAATATTCCTGCTAGTAACAACCATCCTACTAAGCAGCCAGGCAACAATTAACTTCATAATCTACAACGCCCTATGCACCCTAGCCATCATACAATTAATGTACAAGGTGAGGCAGAAACTATGAAGAAAATGGAAACCATCAATCAGTTAAAAAAACTAGGCTTAGCAACTGCTGAAGTCAAGGAATTTAAAGCAGAACAACTAGAAGAGATGATATCATACGCCAACGAATTAATCAACAAGTACGGCTCATTCAACCTAAGAACCGACACCAACAGCAACAATAACTTTAACCTGCCGTTCATCATGAACTGCAGCATCAGCAAACTGGTGAAAACGGTTAAAGATTACGGTAACAGAATAACCTACCTTGTGCATGAGAACATACCAACAGATAACCAGTTATTCAACGGCGTCTTAAGACTAGTTGACGGCAAAGTGATTGGTGAGATAAATGATAAAGACAAGACAAGCCTAAGAAGAGCAATGAAGAATGCAGCCCATCTTAAACAAGTATGCACTAACGGCGACACGCCAGTATTCAAGAAAATAAAGAAAGACCTTGACAGGATAGACTTTAACGGCTGGGTTGAACTAACCGCTTATCAGGACGGGCGGGTAGTGTACTGGCAGTTACTTCCAGAGAAGATGAACCACGCGCTCAGAGAGTTATTCCTAGCCAATGTAATCAGTTGAACTAACAGTCTTCTTAACAGACTTACGCTTACGAGGTTTATCAGGGATTTTTATTTCACCATACTTTTTCTCATAATCAGCCAGTATCTTATTAATAATAGCAGATAACTGCTTCATCAACAAAGGGGTTAAAGCAATAGTCCGGCGGTTAATAACCAGTGATTCATGCTTATCATCACCTAAGCGATCAACCTGCTGGTTTAACTGCTTGAAGTCAATCTTAAATAAGTCGGGGTAGAATCGGATGTCAACCTGGTTTGAGAGGAATAACTCATCCTTTAATCTAGGAATAACGTTCAGTTTCCGCTTCTTATCAAACATTACTGATTACTAATATCACTAACTGTTTTAAGGGTTACTCTTGGTCTGTTTTTCCTCTTCAGCTGCAAAAGCCTTGATTGCGTCAGCGTTATCAACAATCAACTGGGCCTTTGACTTGCCGAACTTAAAAGGGTAATTGTCCTCAGGCGTGCGCTTCAAAACAATCAGTTTGTAACCTTTAAACTCATCATAATCTACAGGCATGACATAACACTATGACTAACACCTTTAAAACGTTAACGATAAATAGTCCAATAAACCTAAAAGGATAGTTAATGAACCCTGAAATTACCTGTTTCCTGATAGGAGCTATTGGTTTATTCAGCCTTATCAGCCTTCGCTGGTGGTTATACGAGCATGAATAAAGGGATTAAACCCCTTTTTTAAGTGCCTTATTAAGCCTTGATAAAGCCTTTTTAATCTCAAAAGAGCCTTTAGGCTTAGGGAATGATAACTCCTTATCAATCACTTCAACCGCTTCCCTCATAATGCCTAGTTCCTGTTTAAGCCTAGCCTCCCTATCAACCTTATTGCCCATCATTGACTTTAAGAAATCACTTACCTGTTGGAAAACAGTTTCATAATCAACTTCTGAATCAGCGCAGAACTTGCCATACCATAAGGATATTGTTTTCAAAACCTCTCTTGGCAAAGCAGCAAGAGCCTTATCCAACCCGCCAATATTATTAGGGTTAGGCGGGTTGAAACCAACCTTGAACAAGTTCTTCTGCACCAAGTGCTCCCTAAGCTCCTCGTACCTCTTAACAAAGTTATTAAGACTGTAGCCAAAGTTTGTCAAGCCATTAACTTCGCCGGTGCTTGAAGCCCGGCCAAGAAGCTTAGCGTTCCGCTCCAGCATAGAGCCTAACCTGTTAAACATAACATTAACAAATGAGTCGCCGTCAAGGAACTCTATCTGCTCGTCAACAACGTCGTAGAGCATAACGTAGTGAATAATGACGCTGCCTGCAGCTGACACCTCGTAATCCTCCTCGTACTTAACTTTTATAGAGTGATTCTCGAATTTTTTTTCAAAGGACTCGCAAGAGGCAACCTTGCCCATTAATAAGTCATTTAAACTAATCTTCTGATAATTCCTCTCCCACTGCTTATAATCTGATAAAGAATCAAATAATTCGTAATCATTGTTAATCTCAATAAAATCAGCGCCCCTCAGGGACTTGCTAAACTCTATCTTGAATTTATCAACCAGCCCTAAAGTAATAAAACCATACCTAACACCCATGTCATTATCCAAGTACACTCTTTGAGGAGCACCGTTAACAACCTCCTTGCCAAGGTCGTGAATAGCGCATGACATGCCTGAGAACAAGTCAGGGTCGGGTCCGGCTTCACTATCATTACAGGCTAAGCAGCTTCCATCAGGACCGTAAATAAATAATCCGTGAACACCCATCCTCCTATCT
>WJKC01000011.1 GCA_014729335.1 archaeon
AGGATTATCAGCAATGCTGAGCAGTTAAGAGAACAGGTTGATAAGATTCTTAGCATCACCTCACTAAGAGCTGGCAAGGAATTATTAACTTTTGAAAAAGTATCTGTTAAGAAATTAATTAATAAAGTGTTAAAAGATTACTCTCAGAAGATTAAGAATAAGGGTCTTAAGTTAGAGAAGGATTTTAAAACTAATCCACGAATCAAGGCTGACCCTGAGAAGTTAAAGGAGTTATTGGATAACTTGTTAGACAACGCTGTTAGGCACACTGACAGCGGCAGCATTAAACTAACTCTTGGAAAGAGTGATAATCATGTCATAATATCTATAAAGGATACTGGCTCAGGCATCCCTGATGAGCAGTTAAAGAGTCTTGATGTTCATAAGTTTGACGAGGAGTCATACAATGAGGTTTATGAAGGAGTGGGCTTGGGTTTAGCAATCTCTAAGTTAATAGCAGAGGGTCATAAAGGAAGCCTTGAAATCAAGAGCAAGGAGGGAGAGGGCACGACAGTTATTGTCAAGCTGCCTGTTAAGTAATTCATGGCTGAAAATATTTTTTATAAAGGCCCTGAAAAAGAATTAATTAAATTATTTCATGATATCTGTTCTTCAATTAACGAGTTTATCTTTATCTTTGACAGAAAAGCTCGTTTTGTTTTCTGCAAAGTTCCTAAAAAAGAGCTGTTATACGCTAATCCTGAAGATTTTTTAGGGAAAGAGTTTCACCAGGTCATGCCTAAACATATTAATAAGAAGTTCAAAAAATCATTTAAAGAGAACAAGAAGGGAATAGAATCAAGTTTTGAATACCAATTAAATAATAAATGGTTTAAAGCATCTTTGTACCCCATAATTAAAGATAACAAGTTTGACGGCTGTGTTGCTTTAATAAGAGATATTTCTGATAGAAATCTTAGAATCAGAAACAAACTTTTGAAAGTTATCAATAAAATTAATGGTTTAATGCTTAAACAAGATGATGAAAAAAAATTATTAAAAAGTATCTGTAAAGTACTAGTTAGTCTTGGTGGTTATAAACTTGCTTGGATTGGTTTTAAAGAGCATGATAAAAAGAAGACAGTTAAGCCAGTGGAGCAGTATGGTTATGAAAAAGGATATCTTAAATCTATAAGAGTCAGCTGGGGTGATAATAAGTATGGTAAAGGTCCAACTGGCAAGGCTATTAGGACTGGCAAGCCGCAGGTAAATAAGAATGTTTTAACTAATCCTAGCTACAAGCCCTGGTGTAAAGAAGCAGAGAAAAGGGGTTATTGTTCATCAATTGCCCTGCCTTTAAAAATAAATAATAAGGTTATAGGAGCTCTTAATATTTACTCATCAGACCCAGAATCCTTTGATGACTTTGAAGTCAGGCTGTTAAGCGACCTGGCTCACGATTTTTCAAGAGGCTTATCATTAGTAAAGGTTAGAAGGAGATTAAGAAAAAGTGAGAAGGACTTCAAGAAATTATTTCAGAAATCTAGTGATATTATACAGAGAGTTAACCTTAAGGGTGAATTAGTTGATATTAACCAGTCAGGGCTTAATAAGCTAGGTTACTCTAGGAAGGAGGCTTTAAAACTTAAATTAAAAGATTTAATAGCTAAAAGAGAGCTTGATAACTGCCTTAAATTATTTAAAAAATGCATAAGAGGAGATAGGGTTGATGACATCAAGACTTTTTTAAAGACCAAGAAGGGTGAGGAGTTGATTGTTGAAGGAAGTTCTTACCCAGTTATGAAGAAAGGAGAGGTATCATCTGTTTGGGTTGTTTTCCACGATGTTACTGAAGAAGAAAAAGCTAAGCGTGAACTGCGTGAACGTTTTAAGGACTTAGAGATGATATACCAGACAACCCTTATTTTAAAAAATAAAAAGGAATTAGATAGTGTTTTCCAAAAAATAGTTAGTAAACTACCAGATGTTTATAAATTCCCAGAACTAGCCTGCGCCAGAATAGAGTATGATGATAAGGTTTATGAGAGTGATGAGTTCTGGGCTTCAAGGTGGAATCAGTCAGCAAGTTTTAAGATAAATGGCAGCACAGGGGTTGTTAAGGTTTATTATAAGGAGAAGAAGGAGTTCTTAGAAGAAGAAAAGAAAATGCTGAAAGAAGTTGCAAACCAGGTAGGCAGTTATCTAAGCCGTCAGGAAGTGATGAGGAAGTTAAAGAATAGTGAGGAGAAGTACCGAACCTTAATAGAGAACACTGGTACAGCGATTGCTATTCTTGAAGAGGACACCACAATATCCTATGCTAACCGGTTCTTTGAGAAACTGAGCGGTTACTCAAAAAAAGAGGTTGAGGGTAAAAAGAGCTGGACTGAATTCGTGACTAAAGAGTACTTGGATAAAATGAAGAATTATCATAAACAACGCAGGGATAACAAGGATGTCCCAAAATCTTATGAGTTTGACTTTATTAATAAAAAAGGAAACATTCGCAGGGTATTATTATTCATTGACGTTATCCCTGATACTGAGAGGAGCGTGGCTTCATTAATAGACATTACTGAACGCAAGAAGGCTGAGGACGAGTTAAGGCTTCAGGCAGAATTATTAAAAGCAGTTGGTCAGGCAGTAATAGCTACTAAGCCTGACGGCGAGATTTTCTACTGGAACAAGGCTGCTGAAAAACTTTACGGCTGGAAAGAGGAGGAAGTTATTGGCAAGGATATCTCTAAAGTCACTCCAACTGATATGAGCCGGCGCCAGGCAAATAAGATAATGGCAAAGCTTAGGAAAGGAGAGTCATGGGAGGGAGAATTCATGGTCCAGAAAAAGGACGGCACTGAGTTCCCAGCAATAGTTAGTGACGCGCCAGTAATGAATGATAAAGGAGAGTTGACAGCTATTATTGGAGTGACAACTAGTATAACAGAGCGTAAGAAGTTAGAAAAACAATTAAGAGCTTCTGAGAAAAAATACTATTTAGTCTTTAAGAACTCGCCTAACGGGCTAGTCTTAATTAATAATAAAGGCGAAATAATTGATTTTAATGACGCTGTTATTGAAATAAGCGGTGGAATGAATCGTGATGAAATAGTTGGGAAAAACGTGTTGAATCTTGGCCGAAAACTAAAAATAGGTCATAAGCAGTTAATGAAGGCTTTAAAAACCATTGTTAAGGGCGGGTCGCTTAAGAAGCAGGAGTGGGAGATAACTAATGCGCGGGGCGAGAAGAGAGTAGTCTATGTGACTTACACTGAAATTGATAAAAACTACTTAATCATGTTACGGGACGTCACTGAGCGTAGAAAAGCTGAGAAGAAGTTAAGAACCCGTGAACAAGAGTTAAGAGCAATCTTTAACAGCACCAGCGACGCTATAGTGGTGCTTGACCTTAAAGGCAGGATAATAAGAGTTAATGAGATTGTAATTGAAGGAAGTGGTTATAAGCGCGAGGACTTAATTGGCAAGTCATTCAGGAAGCTTAAAAGAATAATCCCGATGAAACAATTACCTAAGTTAATGAAGGCTTACGGCCAGTTCCTGATGGGGCGGGACCCTGGTTATGTGGAAGCCAAGCTTAAAACCAAGAAAAGAGAGGAAGTGATTGTTGAAATAAAGTTTTCGTTCCTGATTAAAGAAGGCAAGCGTGCAGGCGTGATAGTGGTGATGAGGGACGTCACTGAGCGGAAGAAGAAAAAAGAGCTTAAAAAGAAAGTTGAAGCCCAGGAGGAACTGGAACAACTAAGGAAGAACTTCCTGATAATGATAACCCATGAATTAAAACAACCACTTACTCCAATAATGGGTTACGCTGGCCTGCTTAAGAACAAGTCAAAGGATGCTGAGAAACTAGACTATCTTGAACGAATAATTAATAATTCTTATAAGATGCGCGACATGATTAACCGCATACTAACCCTGCTTAAGTTAGAGGCGGGCACGCTCCAATTTGATTTTAAAGAGCATGACTTGTCATCAATAATTGAGGACTCGCTTATTAATAAGAAGTCAATGATTGACTTGAAAAAAATAAAAGTTGATAAGAACCTTAAATCGGTTTATGTTAACTGCGACCGGGAGCGGATGAAGGACGTGTTCATTAACTTGATTGATAACGCTATCAAGTTCTCAGAAAAAGGGGACAGGGTTGAATTAAAAACTTGGGCTGATAAGGGCAAGGCTTACGCTTCAGTCAAGGACCACGGGGTCGGCATCAGGAAAGAGGATATCAAGAAGTTATTCAAGAAGTTCTACCAGACAAAAGAGGGCAAGCAGCGGGGAGGGACTGGAATTGGCTTAACAATGATTAAACAGATAATTAAACGGCATGGCGGCGATATAAGTGTTAAGAGCAAGCACGGTGAGTGGACAAAATTCATTATTGAACTGCCAAGAGCTAGTGGTTAATGTTTATTAATAAAAAAGGATTTAATTAAGTAAATGAGTATTCAAGGGCTTAGGAAGATAACTGACAGCATTGCTAGCCTGCCAGGTGTTAAGGGAGTGATGATGGTGACCCGGGAGGGGCTGCCATTAGTGAGTAATATCCCCAGGATAGATGAGGTTGAGTTCTCAACCATGAGCGCTGCCTTAATAGGCGCTTCCCAGACAATCACCCAGTCACTGGACATGGGTGATGAGCGACCTGAATTCGTTTTTTTAAGAAGCAACCACACAGATTTGTTATTCTACTTGCTGGGCCAGGTTATAATAGTGGTGCTGGCTTCAGCTTCAGTTGAAACTAGATTAATTATTGATAAAATAAAAAGCGTTTCAGATAAAATACTGGCTTTAATTAAGTGAATTGCTCAATCACTTTCTCAGCAAATAAAGCTCTTGGCGGGGTGTACTTCTTAGTCTTCCAAGTGGTCTCGTAGTCATGCGTCTCCCTAACCTTGTCAAGCATGTAATCATAATCAGGGTGATTGTTAATTAACATCATCTGGAGAGTGTCTAGACGCTCGTTGCCAACCAAGTAGTAGAACGGCAGGTAGCATACAGGTCTAAAACCCTCTTCATAGAGTGTTTCCTGCTCACTGGGCTCGTAAACAGTTGCTATAACCGTGTTAGGTTTCTTATCACCTGCTCTTTTCACTAACTCATTTATTAACTTACCTTCCAAGCCCATGGTGTTGATTAAGACTATGTCATCAACGTCGTCGTACTCAAACCGGTTAGTTTTTAAGTTGCTTAAGTCAGGTTCCTCCTCGCTGACATCTAACCTTCTAAGCCTATTCCGGCTTTCATAATCACTTAACACGAATTCCTTGAAATCTTTAACATCTTTTATTGGGTCCAGGACGTGTCGTTTCTTAGACCAGTTAAGCACTAATAAGCAGTAAAGACCCGGTTCTATCCTGTCCTTGAACCGATGAGCTAGTGGGAAGAAACCGACTAATGGGTTGCCAACAAAGTCGCCAATGTAATTAGTTGTCCGGGTGTAAGCCCTGGCACCGCCCTCCATTATATCATAACCCTCATAGGCTTGCGAGACTTCCTTCATTATTGATGGGAACTCCCTCATTAAGAAGCCTTTGCCAGCTAGTTTCTGGTGCTGTAATTCAGGGTCTAGTACTAAGCCGCCTATGTAACAACTATTCTGG
>WJKC01000012.1 GCA_014729335.1 archaeon
CTTATGGAGCTTACACTTTCACCCGCTACTTCTTAGAAGTGGGTTTAGAATATATTGCTTATACTCTGATACCATTAGTAGTGGTTTATGCAACAAAGAAGTAAAACCTTATAAATAGAGGTTATGGTTTTCTTATTTTAATGATTACAAGAGAGCACAGGTTATTATTAAAGAAGCAGGGTTACAAGCTTGTTGGCAGTCATAGTGCTGTCAAGCCGTGCTCCTGGCTTAGGAAGTCATTATTTGATAAAGGGGTTTGTTATAAAGAGAAGTTCTACGGGGTTAAGTCCCACCGGTGCCTTCAATGCACTCCCTCGGTTGCTTGGTGCAAGCACTCTTGTCTTTTCTGCTGGCGGCCGCTAGCAACCACTCAGGAGGGGATTATTCCCAGTGAGGATGACCCCTTATTCATTGCTGAGGGAATGATAAAGGCTCAGCGCGAGTTATTATCAGGTTATCATAAGGCAGAGGGTGTTAACGAGGATAAACTAGCAGAGGCTCAGGAGCCTAATCAGGTGGCTCTCAGCCTGGCTGGCGAGCCCACAACTTATAGTAAACTGCCGGGTCTGGTTAGTGAGTTTAAGAAACGGGGAGCCACCACTTTTGTGGTGACTAACGGCACTAACCCTGGAGCCCTAAGAAAGCTTGATTCATTGCCAACACAGTTATACATGACCCTGCCAGCCCCTGATAAAGAGTCTTATCTGAGAACCTGCGCGCCAAGGGTTGATTCATGGACTGATATTAAGGAAAGCCTCGGCTTATTCCCTGACTTAGCAACTAGGAGGGTTATTAGGTTAACACTTGTAAAAGACTTGAACATGCATGACCCTGAATCATACGCTGAGTTAATTAAAGAGTCAGGGACTGACTGGGTTGAGGTTAAGGCGTTCATGAGTGTTGGCGGGGCGCGTAAGCGTTTGCCTTACAACCGGATGCCTCTGCACAGCGAGATTAGAGCTTTCTCAGAGGAACTCGCTGACTGTCTT
Organism: archaeon; assembly: GCA_014729335.1. Classification (GTDB taxonomy): domain Archaea; phylum Nanobdellota; class Nanobdellia; order WJKC01; family WJKC01; genus WJKC01. The sequence goes on from WJKC01000012.1 coordinate 990, forward strand.
GGTGTTAAGGTGCTTAATGAAAAGCAGGACTCACGCGTCTGCTTACTAGGGTTAAAGGACGCTCACACCTTGTAGACACTGCAGTTATTCTTAACAGGCTTGCTGACTTTTAAGCCAATAACTTTTCCCGGACCCGCTTTTGTTATTTTATCTTTATTAATCTGCATTGACAGCGGCGGTTCCTGGTTAAAAGGCTTTATTGGCTTCTCAGCCTCCTTAGAACTCTTAAAGTGAACCTTGTCATCCTCTTTAAGAGTGCCTGTTAGTTCAACTATTGCTACTCCTATATCTGAGAGGTAATTCTTTACCTCGCCTATCTTTTTCATAAAGTATTAGTAATCAACCGCGTATTTTAGGTTTTTTGCTTTAATAATTTAATGCTTCTTATCTCAACAAACCTTAACGGGTGGGTCTTTTTCAACTGGTTGCTTAACCGTTTCTGTATCTTATTGGTGGTTGCGATGAATACGATATTATCAAGGCTCATGTTGCCCATCACTTGCTCCAGCTTCTTCTTGAATCTCTCACGGATTAGTTTCTTCTTAGTGGTCTGTATCTTGCCGTTAATTGTTGCCATGCACCTAACCCGTACCTTTTTATCATCCTTGGTTGTTAATTCATGGATTATGTCAACGCTGGTCATCCCTTTATGAATGAACCGCTGCAGGTAGGACCTGCTCACTGAGTAGCCCTGAACACTAGTTATGGCTTGATTATCCTTTAACTCATTTATTGTCAGTTTAATGCTTATGTGAGATTTTTTATAATCACCAGTCAGTTCTTTAGCGTTAACAGTTATGGTTCTGCCCACTACTTTCTTAGGGTCATCACTAATAGTCTCGCCTATCACCTTGTTACCAAACACTCTTGGACTGGTTATCTCATACCATCGTCTTTTTTTCTTAACCATTGTAATCCAAACAGAACTGGCAGTCTTTTTTAAACCTTTCTCAAAGAGGGGGGACGCCCTCTGGAAGTTATCTTAATCAAGCTTAAGCGCGGTTTTAGTATTATTAAGTAGTTCAGTTATTTCCTGATAAGATATCACGTTACTTTAGTGCTTTATTAAAATGTTTAATGAAAACTTCTTCCTTATCTCTCTCTATGCTTGCACCAGCTGCCTGAGCATGACCCCCTCCTTCGCCAATACCCTTAGCAGCCTTGATTACTAAGTCGCTGGCTTTAATCTCTGATTCACCCACGCGCCTGACTGACACCTTGGTTTTATCCTTGTTGTCAGCGAACCCGACTATGAATTCTTTATTACTCATTGGTCCCTTGATAGAGCACAACGTACCAACCACTTTATAATTAACTTTGTCCTTGGCAATGAAGAATAAAGCCTTCTTTGTTTCCTTCACTAACTCTTTATTATCCATGTTTTCCTCAAGCCATCTTAATCCTTCAGCAATAGTGTTCCTATACTCCTTTAACACCACGTCAATCTTATTCTCATAAGAGGGGTTTAGTAAGGCGCTCACGCCCATGCTGGGCATGTTCATCCGGCCGCAGGCGTTAAGAACTGCTGACCACTCACTAGTACTCCTATTGCGGCCAATCTTTAACTCATAGACTGTTCGGAAGATATCCTCTGGTTTTTTAAGCCCGCTACGCTTAACTATTATGCTGCTGATTAACCGCTGCTTCTCCTCACTGGTTAAGTCATTAATCGTCCGCCAGTCATCACCGTCCTTTAATGGTATTTTAAGTTCTTTCAGGAAGTTAACGCAGCTGGTCTCGTCGCCGCTGACACCAGGCACTAGTCCATCAGCGTACTCTATTGCTTTATGCACCGGCCTGGTGTTTAAACCATAGATATTAAGGTCCTGCCGCTGCTCTAATGAGCTCTTATTAATTATGCTTGAGTTAATTGATGAGTCCATCTCCTGAAGGTCGCCCTGGGCTCCAATAATTGCTAGTGAAGCGTTGAATTTATCATGATGGAATTCTTTTGATAACAAGTAGCATAACCCGCTGGTGCTAACCTGGCTCCCGCCGTCAAGCCCGTGCAGGCAGGGGTTTAGGTGGACGAGGTTTTTTGATTTAAAACTTGCTTGCGGCTGGTGGTGGTCAATAATCAAGGTCTTTCTTTTTTTAATGATATCTTTCAACTTTGATAGTTGGCCGCTGCCAAAGTCAAGCAGCACTAACAAACCGCCTTCTTTCTTTATTTCATTAATGTGTTCGTCAGTTAATTGTTCAATAATTGTTAGCTGGAACAAAGCGCCTAGTGATTTGAGCAGTCTTATCATTATGGTGCCGCTTGAGATGCCGTCAGCGTCTAAGTGAGTGTAAACCCTGACAAGCTCTTTTTTACCCAGCCATTTCCTAAGAGTGTCAGCGGTTTTCTTAACCGCTTTGTTAAATGACTTCATTAACTAATCACTCAACTAGTAGTTTTGCCTTTTCATAACTGTAAGCCCATTTCTCCGGCAGTTTATTAACCCGCCTGTAATACTTAACTAACCGGTGAATCTTGCTTTCAATTAATTGAAGGTTTCTTTTATTATGAATGTCATGATTATTCTTATCTAAGTGCTTTTTCAAACCGACCGCTCTCTTCATCAGGTTCATTAAGTCTTCAGGGAATTTAGGGCTTAGTTCATGCTCTTCAACTATCTTGCCTATCTTCTTCCCAGTTGCAGTTTTTACACTAGGGATGCCGTAGCTGTCCCTTAAGATAATACCTATCCGGCTATTAGGATAGCCTTTCTTTTTCAGCTCAACCACCAAGTCTTTTACTTTCTTTTTTGACTGCTTAACCCATTTAGGCTTCTCTTTTCTTAAGGGCTTGGTGCTGCCGCTTTTTCCTTTACGCCTAGCATGCATTCTCGCCATGTTACTCATTAAAAAACAATCCTTTTAAAAAGGTTTCGTGGTTTTTCATTAGTTATGAGTGCAGAGGATGATATTAAAAGAATAAAAGAGGAACTGGCTAAGATAAAGCATAACAAGTCAACCGAGCACTACATCGGGCACTTAAAAGCCAGGCTGTCAAAGTTAAAGGAGAAAAGCACTTCAAAGAAGACGGGCGGCGGCTCGTTCGCTGTTAAGAAGATGGGGGACGCCACTGCGGCTCTGGTGGGCTTCCCAAGTGTTGGCAAGAGCACTTTATTAAACGCTTTGACCAGTGCTGAGAGCAGGACTGCCGGCTACGAGTTCACTACCTTGAAGCCTATTCCCGGCATGTTGGAGTATAATAAAACTAAGATACAGTTAATTGATGCTCCCGGGATTATTGAGGGGGCTAGTGAGGGCAGGGGCGGCGGCAGGCAGATACTGAGCGCTGTGAGGAACGCTGACTTGCTTATAATATTATTAGATCCTCGTAAGAACAGGCTTGAAATAGTTAGGCAGGAGTTATATGATTCAGGTGTCAGGCTTGACCAGTCACCCCCTGACGTGCTGGTTAAGAAGACTGTTAAGGGCGGCTTAGTGGTTGAGTCAACAGTGAAGCAGGAGTTAAGTATGGATACTATCAGGGGAGTGTTAAAAGAGTTCGGCTACGTTAACGCCCAAGTACTGCTGAGGCAGAGATTATCTGTTGACGAGTTAGTTGACGCTCTCAGTGATAATAGAGTATACGTGCCGTCGCTGGTAGTTTATAACAAGGTTGATAAGTTAAGTGAAAAAGAACTTAAGAACCTTAAAAAACAACACCCTAAAGCATTATTTATTAGTGCCAAGAACGAGTCAGGGGTTGGTGAGCTAGTAAGAGCTGTTTGGGAAAAGCTTGATTTTAAAAGGATTTATTTGAAAAAACCAGGCAGGGACCCGGATTATGATGAGCCTTTAATCATGAGGGGGTTGGCGACTGTCCAGGACGTTATCAAAGAGTTAGGGAAAGATTTTGAGTCTGCCAGGGTCTGGGGCAGCAGTGTTAAGCACCAGGGAATCACTGTCAGCTTAAAACACGAGTTAAATGATGAGGACGTTGTTACTCTTAGTTAACAGTTAAATAGTAGAAAATGATTTAGTTTAATCCTATGAGGAGTAGTGTTAAGAAGGATATTATTAATATCCTGGAGGGGGTTAATAAGGCTTTTACTAGTTACGACCCTGATGAGATAATGGAGTTAAGCAATCATATTATTCACTCAGCCAGCATCTACCAGGAAGAGCATACAACCAAGACCGCGATAGTTGTTTACTCGATTGGCAAGATAATGGCTCGGGGCAAGATTAAGCGCTACCCGCAGGAGGCTTGGAACGAGTTTGAGACAACAGTCAGGGATGAACTGGTTAAAGCAGTTAAGTCATTAAAAAAGGATGGTGTTAAAGATTTTACTAACAGCTTGTTAAGACTGCAGCAGGCAGTGATGAAGCTTGATAAGTCATTCATGAGCTACGCTGACTACGTTGTTGACAAGGCTAAGATAAAGAAGGGGGCTAAAGTCCATGAGCACGGGATTAGTATTAAGCGGATAGCTGACTTGTTTGGGGTTAGCGAGTGGGAGTTAAGAAGTTACGCCGGCGCCACTAGGATGCTTGAACGGGAAAAAGAGAAGAGTAATGTTAAGAAGCGTTTAGAGCGGGTCAGGAGGTTCTTTAAATGAGGCACTTAGTTGTTGATAGCAGCAGTCTTATTAGTTTAAGCAGTAATTGCTTGTTATGGCTGCTTGATAAGTTAAGAGCAGATGCTGACCTTCAACTAGTCGCCACGCCAGAGGTCAGGGCTGAAGTGGTTGATAAAGCTTTGAAGATTGAGCGGTTCAGGCTCGGCGGGGTCAGGGTGTTGAAGCGTTTCTGTAATGGTACAATTGTTATTGATGAAACTGACCCGGTTAAGACTAATAAGATTCTGCGAACAGCTAATAGTGTTTATAAGGTTAAAGGAAGGTCTTATAAGATTGTTCATAAAGCCGAGATGGGCTTGGTCCCGTTAGCTGAGAAAAAGGGCACTGGTTTAATGCTGGTTGATGAACGAATAGTTGATAAATTGATTAATAACCCTCTTGGCTTGAAGAAAGTGTTTGAGCGGCGACTGCACATGAAGGTAGAGATTGATAAGTCAAAGCTTAAGGAGTTAAAGTCATTGATAGGGGATGTTAACACTGTTAAGAGCAGTGACTTAGTGGCAATTGCTTATGAGAAGGGCTTGTTAAAAGAGTATGTTAGGGAGTGCGCTAGCAAGAAGACGATGAAGGACTTGGTTAGTGGCTCATTATGGGGTTTGAAAAAGAGCGGCTGCTCAATAAGCACTAATGATATTAAGGAGTATAATAAGCTGTTATTTTAAGGCCAGAACATTGCTTTATCCTCATGGTCCCTTGGGTCGTTCTGAGGCTCTTCTTCATCTTCAGTCCAGTCTGGATTATCCTTTTTCTCTGACGGCTTGGTCCACTCCTCATCTTTTTCCTCGCGGGCGACTTTTAACAGCATCTTCTTCTCAACACTGCTGACTAAGTCCCGGGTTGAGTAGATAACGTCAGGGTTAACACTCACGCTGTCAATTCCTTCTTTAACCAGGAACTCGGTGAACTCAGGGTACTGGCTCGGCGCCTGACCGCAGATGCTGACTGTTATATCATTATCATGAGCTGCTTTTATTAAGTGGCTGATGCTCTTCTTAACCGCCTCGTCCCGCTCGTCAAAGTAGCCCATTTTCCCGAGCTTGGCTGAGTCACGGTCAACCCCTAGTGTTAGTTGAGTTAAGTCATTGCTTCCAATGCTGAACCCGTCGCAGGTCTTGGCAAACTCGTCAGCTAGTAATATAACACTAGGCACCTCAGCCATGATGAACATCTTGAAGTCATGACTCCTAACTAACTCCTCGCTCTCCATTATCTTCTCAACCTGCTTAACCTCTTTGACTGTCCTGACAAACGGCAGCATGACCCAGACGTTCTTTAAACCAGCGTCCCTGACTTTCTTAACTGCCCTGCACTCAAGCCTGAACGCTTTCTCAAAATCAGGGCTGACGTACCTGCTGCAGCCGCGCCAGCCAATCATTGGGTTATTCTCCTTTGGCTCGTACTGCTCACCGCCTTCAAGGTCAGCGTACTCATTAGTTTTGAAGTCGCTGAACCGCAGTATCATTGGCCTGGGCTTAATAGCCCCTGCCACCTTAGCAATACTGTTTGATAACTTTTTAACATACTCCTGGGTTGTCCCCTCCTCTATGGCTTTTAATGGGTGCTTCTTATGGCCCGCTATCACGAACTCGATGCGCATTAAGCCTATGCCGTCGAACGGCAGGTCAGCGTAGTCCTCTATCTTGTTAGGGATGCCTAGGTTCATGTAAATCTTGGTCGCGGTCACGGGCGCTGAATAATCCTTTCTTGACTTCACTTCAGTCTTAATGGTTGCTGACTCCTCAATTTCTTCACCGCCTTCTCTAACCACCCCGCTTGAAGCATCAACCGTTACTCTCATCCCATCCGTTAGTACCTGGGTTGCTTTTTCAGTGCCGACTATGCACGGCACTCCCAGCTCTCTTGACACAATAGCTGCGTGGCTTGTTAAGCCCCCCTCGTTGGTGACTATTGCGCCAGCCCGCTCCATTGCAGGGACCATGTCAGGGTCAGTCATTGAAGTGACTAACACGTCGCCCTTCTTGACTTTGTCAAGCTCGCTTTCATCCTTGATAATAACTACTTTGCCAACGGTTCGTCCAGGGCTAGCACTTAAACCCTTAACCAGTACTTCACCTGCTGGCTCGCTTTCATCAGCTGTTCCTTCCTTTTTTTCTTCACCAAAGAAAGTGACTGGTCTTGACTGGACAATGTATAACCTGTTATTCTCGCTCGCCCACTCAACGTCCTGGGCAAAATCGTAGTGCTTCTCAATCTTGTCCATGACTTTTGCAAGGGTTATTATCTGCTCGTCATCAAGCACTTGTTTTTCCTGTTTTTGGTCAGGTATTTCAACCTCAATGTTAACGCCTTTTAACGGGTCCCTGGTCAGCATCTTTGTCTGTTTCTTAACCAGTTTCTTCTTAATCTTGAAGGTGTTCTTGTCAACTATGTAGTTATCAGGGTTAATCACTCCTTTAACCACGAACTCACCTAAGCCCCAGCCTGCTTCAATCACTATTTCATCCTTGTTGCCTGTTGATGGATGGATGCTGAAGGCTACCCCGCTCTTCTCGCTGTCAATCATTTTCTGCACAATAACAGCTATTAACACCTTGTCGTGGGGGAAATCATTTTTATGACGGTAATAGATTGCTCTTGGCGTGAATAGGCTTGCCCAGCAGTTCTTAACGGATTCAATAACCCTCTCAGCTCCTTTAACGTTCAGGAAGGTTTCCTGCTGCCCTGCAAAGCTGGCTTCAGGCAGGTCCTCTGCTGTGGCGCTGCTCCTAACAGCAACGAACGGCTCCTTTTTCTTGTTAGCGTTCACTAACTCCAGTGTTTTATCATTAAGCCCGTCGAACTTGTTGCCGATTAGTAATTTATTATAAGCCTCTGTAATCTCTTCTTTCATGTTGTCTGGTATTTCTTCACTAGTGATGATTACCTTGATATTCTTTGAGGCTTTCTGTAACGCCTCGTTATCATTATAGTCAAGTTTTGAGAGCAACTCGTAAATCTCTTTATCAACACCGGTTGTTTTAATGAATTCTTCATAAGCCTGGGCAGTCACCACGAATCCAGGCGGCACTGGGAAACCTGCTTCAGTTAGTACTCCCAGGTTTGCTCCTTTCCCTCCTGCAACGCTTATGCTTGACTTATCAAGCTCGTTGAACCACGCTATTACTTTCATTTACTTTAGAAATGAGATTCTGTTAATTCTTATAAGGTTTTTTCTATTCTGGTGTCTTAATCTTGATTGAGCACTTGCATGGCAGCCGCTGTACAGCTGTCTTAAATATCTTCTTAGCTGTCTTAACATCCTTTTCATCAACCCGTATGTAACCAATTACTTGGCCTCGCTTGACAACAGCCGCTCTTCCCAGCGGCTTGCCAAATGAGTGTTTCATCCCGCTTGAGAACCGGTCAGCGCCTGCAAAGTTAGCTGTCGGGTTATGCCTGATTATCTGGTGCGGGTAGGTTTTTAGTTTAAAGTGATAGTTGTTTCTCCCAACTTTCTTAAGCATGTTGCTGTTAGCGCTCATCCTGAACGCTTCTAGGGCGTTATGCCTTATCTGCAGTGACTCCTTGGTTATGACTTCAACCTTTGAGTCAAAATCCTTGCCCGGGCTGCCCATGTCAAACTTCCTGACCTTGCTGCCCGGGACCCCTTTAACATATGATAGTTCTCGGTAACGGGAGACCCTGGTATAAGGCCTTTTAGGCTTACGATAACACGCGCCTGGTCTTAGTTTTGCCATACGAATGAGAAAACTTTGACGTCCTTATAAATCTTTTCACGGTTTAGTAATTTTAATAAAGTAAAATACTTTTTTTAATTTAATAAGCCCCGGTAGCTCAGTTGGTAAGAGCGTTGCCCCGGTAAGGCAAAGGTCGCGAGTTCAAATCTCGCCCGGGGCTTAAGAAGGGGCGGGGAAAAACTTAAATAAATCTTTAAATAGTTATTTAGAAATGGATAACTATTCTTATTTGAAGGGGGTTATGGACGGGGTTAAAGAGTTGGTATCTCATTGCGAGAGCGAGGACTTAGAGGGTGTTTATGACAGCCTCTCAAATAAGTTCCCAACTTATTACAAGAATAATGTTAATAACCAGTTAAGAAGGGGTGTTATTCACCTTTTCAGCACAGTGGCGGATAAAGTGGCTCCGGGCGTTATTAAAAAGGATTACTTCTCGCGGCTAGAGCTTGATGACAGTATTGGCTCAATCTTAAAGGGTTGTAGTGGTATCAAGCTTGTTAACAAGGGCTTGGAGTTAGGAGAGTTATTATTAGAGACTTACCAGTTAGAGATTGTTGATAATACTAGTTATATAGAGGGGCTTGATGACTTATACATTGTTTTTGATAAGATAACGAGCAATGGTTTATCAATTATGGGCGGATTATTATCAAGCAATCTTAATCGCTTATTATCAATTCTTAATAAGGGCAAGGACAAGGTTTTAGGCTTGAAAGAATCTTTTGCTAAGACTGCTTAGCCCAATCAAGCCGAGTGTTATTAACGGCGTCATGATGGCGGCAGTGGCCACGAAACCAGGCGGCATGTAAGGATGGGTTCCTAGCAAGTAGTCAGACGCGTCATTTAGTAATAAGAAGGTGAAGGCTGGTATTGATTCTATGCCGAGTTTTAACTTCTTTAACAAAAATAATGGTTGTACTAATAGTATTATGTGGGAGATGATTAGCGCCCAGTACTCAAGGTTGATAGCGTATTGCTGATAATTAATTATTAGCACTAGCAGGGTCCATAAGCCGTATTTGATGCTGCTGCTGACAGCTAACTGGTTCACGTACTTGTTCTCCTTATTCAGCAGTATTAGGGTGAACATCACGGTTAGGAACAGGGCTGATAACTGGCAGTCAGGCACGAATAACCATAGTAAGGGGTTTGTCCGGCTTAGCTGGGACCCATAGTAAAATGGCAGTGTTGTGAAGCCTAGGAAGTTAATGATTGCTAGTAAGAAGTATAACTCATTCATCGAGTTATTATAGAATTGCCTGGTATTTAATAAGGTTTTAATAAGATGATTCACTTATGTTTTTTTTATGAGCAAGGTTTCTTTAAGAAAAACTAAGAACCCGCAGTTAAACAAGGCGCTGGGCGAGATTGAGGAGACGCTTAACTCCATTGATGACAAGCTTAATGACTTAAGAGAGCTTGATAAGGGCAGCAAGTTCTTCGCTGTTATTGGCTGGTTAATGATGGGCTTGGGCGGCGGCGGGTTGCTGACTATTGCAGTGTTATTTAAGGATAGTATAATGGGCTTCCTTAGCTACGTCTGGGTCTTTATTGTTTCAACAATCCTGGTTACTGTAATGATTTCAGGCTTTGCCTTGGCTCATAAGGGCTTGACTGGTGATTGGTTGTGAGCTCTGCTGGCTGGTCCGCTATTGAGTCAATTAAGAAAGAGGTTGATAAGCTTGACTTGAAAGTTAATGAGTTAAGGATTGAGGACAAGGCTGGCTGGGTCTTCTTTATTGCAGGATTATTATTATTATCAACTGGTTTCATTATCATCTCATTGGTTTATCGTTTCATTGCTAACTTAGTATTAGTGTTCTTTCTTGGTTTTATCTCACTTGAATTCTTAACAATTGGTTACTCTTTGATTCATAAGAGCTTAAGGGGTGCGTGGCTTTGATTGTTATTGGCTTGATGGGCAGGATTGGCTCTGGCAAGGGGACGGTGGCGCGGTTGTTGAACGAGGAGTATGATTTTAGGGCCATCACTATTGGCGACTTGGCTCGCGAGGAGGTTAAGCAGCGGGGTCTTAAGCCAACCAGGGAGACCACTACCAGGGTCACGTCTGAGTTGTTAAGCAGGGACCCGGCTTATTATATTAAGAAAGCTGTTAAACTGATTAAGAACTCTGGTCATAAAAGATGGGTTATTGACGGCATCAGGACTCCTCTTAACGTCACTGATTTCAGAAAGGCCTTCCCTGACATAAAGTTCATAAAGGTTGACGTTGAGCCGCGCAAGCGGTTTGAGCGGATGAAGTCAAGGGGCAGGCCAGGGTTCCCTGAGACTTTCAGCAAGTTCCAGAAGCACGAGCGGCTGGAGGATGAGCGATTCAACCTTGATAAGACTCTTAGCATGGCTGACTACGTGCTGGATAATAACGGCACTATTGAACAGTTAAAGAAACGGGCCCGTGATTTAATGAACTCTATTTTAAGTGATTAATTAACTTGCTTGACCCTTTTTCATTAAAGGCGCTTGCAATGTCAATGTAGTACTTGCCTTCACTGATGTTTATTATTATTGGCTCGCCCCTCATTAGAGCGCTCACGTCAATCTTGAACTTGCCCGGCTTAAGCGTCTTGATTGTTTCAATGTCAAGTATTACTGTCTTGTCTTTCTTTTTTGAGCCGAGTAATTGCCTGACATCTTTCTCCATCTCATTAATGTCCTTGGTTGATAAGTTTTTAACAACTTTGTCAGCTTCCTTCATCACTTCTTTTTTCTTAATATAGAAGAAGAACTTGCCCTTACAGGAGTTGCAGCCGTCAAGCAGTTCTTTTGAACCATCGTTTATTACTTTGCCGCATCTGACGCATTGGTGTGGCATCCTTACTTGGTGAGAAGACTTATGTGGTCGGGCTCTCTTTTTATTTTTTTAACAATCTTGGCTGGCCCAATAACAGTTATCCCTCTCTTACCTCCGGTTAATAAGTTGATAATTGACTCCCTTATCCTAGTGATTAATCGATTATCCTTGTTTAAATCAATTGTTGATAAGGAGCATATCTCTATGCCTGGGAATGACTTATTAATATTCTCCATTGTCTTCTTTATCAGGACTGCTTCTTCTTCAGGGTTGAACATTGAGTTTATGATTATTATTTTTTTATCCTTTATCCGCTTGATTATTAACTCAACTCTCTCGTCAAGCGTTGTGTTGTTCAAGTGCTCAATTGGGATGAAGTCTATTGATAGTTTCTTTGCCATTACTTAACCTCCCTGCTGGCGTCAAATAAGGCGTCGTATAGTTTGTTAAACCCATCCCCCTTTTTAGCGCTTAAACCAACCACTTTGTACTGTGGGAATGCTGACCTTACTCTTTTAATCTTTGATGATTTAAGATCGGTCTTGTTAGCAACCACTATTACTGGTATATTTCGAGCTTCAAGGTTGCCTAGGATGGTGATATTAACCTGATTGTAAGGGTCCTTTGTTGAGTCCATCACTGCCAGCACAACGTCCATGTCATCCAGCCACTTAATTGCCTCTATGATTCCCTTAGTGGCTTCTCTTGCTCTCTTCTTTGCATCCTTCTTTTTAACACCGTACTTGGTGAATTCTTCAAAGTCAACCTTGGTGCTTATACCAGGTGTATCAACGAGGTTAATCTCCAGTTTCTTGCCTTTCTTCTCAATCACTACTTTCTCCTTAAGGGTCACCTCCCTGGTTTCATGAGGCACTTTGCTTACTGTTCCCATCTCCTCGCCAGTCCATTCCTTGCTGATGTAGTTAGCCAGGCTTGTTTTGCCAACGTTTGGCGGTCCATAGATGCCCAGCTTGAAATGTTTTTTCCGCCAGAACAGGTTTAGCAGGAATACTTTTTTTAAGAACTGTTTCAGACCCATGTTATAGTTTTAATAAAAGGCTCCTTAAATGTATTATTATTCTAGTAAAGTAGAGAGGAAAAGCTTTTTATTGAATATGTTTATTAACTAAGAGTATGCGGTTATTTTTAAGCAAGCGTTCACTCTTTTTATTAGCGCCGCTCTTGTTATTGTTTGGCGCGTCAAGTGCTTTAAGTTATGAGGTTGAGAACATCAACATTATAGCTTTTCCTAATGAGACCTTGGAGTACCAGCTTACTATCACTAATAACGAAACTGTTAACCGCCATGTTTATATTAATAAGATTTTCATTGATAACACCTTTACTGGCAGGGCTATTAATATTGAACCAGCAGTAACTCTTGACTTAATTCCAGGCGCGTCAGAGGTGGTTAATATCAGCATCCCTGTTAGCGAGGAGTTAGCTAGGGGTATTTATCGAACTCTTTACCGCACTTCATTGTTTATTTCCTATGCTAATAAGACTGATTCAATACTGCTTGACGCTGTTATCATGAGCAAGGCAGTGGAGCCCATTGAGGTTCAGAACATCACCCTAATCGGCCCTGACAGTGTTAACCCATTGACGAGTTTTAATTACACTGTCACCTTGTTATCTAACCGCGCTTCTATTAACCCGGTGATTAACATCTTAGTGTCTAACGAGTCTAGTATTATCTACGAGTCAAGCTCGGTTAAGAACCTGTCACTGGGTATTAACGTTTTTGACAAGGTTATTAAACTGCCTGACAATACCCTGCCTGATTCTTACCAAGTAGTAGTTAGTGCAGAGCTGGCTGACGAGGTGGTTGCTCAGGGAACAGCTGATTTACTAGTTGAGCCTTACGTGATGCTTAATCGTTCAAAGGTTATTCAAGAGGACTTGTTTGGCAAGAGCGTTTTCAAATCAGTTGTTAATCTTGGGACGCAGCCAGTTAACGTTAGTCTTAATCATACCGCCTTATTATTTGAGCCTTTACTAGTCACTAAGTCTTTGATAACTGTTACTCAAGACGGCTCAGTGATTAATTCCCAGCAGGTTAGTTTAATTGACTACATGGTTGCTGAAACCATATTATTGGAGCCGGGTCAGACAGCTGTGTTAGAAGCTCATTTTAGTTACGGCTTATTACTGCTTATTCCTTTCATCATAATTATTAGTTTTATCGGCTGGGTAATCTTAACCCGGCGGGTGAGGGTTCAGAAAGAGATTATCAGCTGCAAGCGGGAGGGTGATGAGATAGTTGTTAAGGTTGGGATTGGGGTTCGTAATGTTTCAATGAAAAGCATCCATGAAGTTAAGATTATTGAGGACCTGCCGTTATTTGCTAAGAAGGCGGGCGGTTTTGGCAGTATTAAAGGGGATATTGACCGTAAAAGGGGAATTATTAACTTCTGGGTTGGAAGGCTTGACCCTAAAGAGGAAGTCCTTATTTCTTATAAGTTTAAGACTGACGTTGAATTACTGGGCAGGGTTAGCTTGCCGCCAGTAACTGTTAAGTACCGCACCAAGGATAGGAAGTTAAGGATTGTTAAGAGCAACACGCCTGCAATCCATTTGATTAAAGGCGGGCAATAACCTTTTAAAAACCTTGATATGCTTTCAGTTACATTATCCCGCCTTAGAACCCTTTTCTCGCCTTCGGCTCCAAAAGGTCTTCACCCCCCAAAAAAAAAATTGATGATAAACTTTTTAAAAACCTTGATGCTTTCAGTTACATTATCCCGCCTTAGCTCAATCTGGCAGAGCGCGCGACTGTAGGCCAATACTGATTAATTTCCGTGTTGGGGAAAAGCGTGATGCTCGGTAATCGCGAGGTTCCTGGTTCAAGTCCGGGAGGCGGGACATTTTATTCATTATTTAAAGAACCCTCCCAAAATGGTTATAAAATACTAATACTTCCTATTAAACCGTGTTGAAAGAGTTAGTGTTTGCGGGATTGTTATTCTCTATAGTCTTGCTGGCTGGCTGCACCCAGCAGCAGCCAGTTGATGTTGGACCTACTTGTGAGGATTACTGCAGCGGCTTGGACCATGTTGACTGCGTTGGCAGCTGGAGTATCAGCGGCGAGTACCCTGACTGCGTGTGTGAATGGGTCTGTGTTGCTGGGGGCAGTGATGTAATCACTGGCTGTACACCTAACTGGACCTGCACTGACTGGAGTGGATGTGTTGACGGGGTTCAGACCCGCACCTGCACTGATGTTAACGAGTGCAACACTACCACTGATAAGCCTGACGAGTCTCGCAGTTGCGAGTTAGAGAATCCTTGTGATGATGTTAGTGACTCTGATATTAAATCCGAGTGCAATGTTATATTCCTAGAGGACGCTTCTTACTGCGAGGATGACCCCTACTCTGATTGTGTTTATGACCTGGCTAAGTTAACACTTAATGAATCTCTTTGTGAGGAGATTAATAACTCGTTTAAGCGCAACACCTGCCACGCGATTGTTAGTAATGACCGGACTAACTGCGGGGTTATCCAGCCGTCTTTAAGAAATCTTTGCCGCACAACCTTTGATGTTTATCTTAGCAGCCGGGCAGTTGTTGAAGAGGATAGTTATTACTGCGGCTTGATTGAAACAGAGACGGTTAAGGATAGTTGTGAAAGCAACGTGGAAAAAGTCCAGTATTATAATTACACTAATAATCATACTATCTGCGAGCGTTTCAGCTTTACCTATAACATATCAGACTACCAGGAAATATACTCTTGTTACGCTTACCATGCTAAGAATAGTGATGATACTCCTTGCGAGGGCATAAAGAACGTTGTTAACCTTAGTGACAAGATGTATGACGAGTGCCTGGCTTTAAGAAATGATGATATCTCTTATTGTTATGATTTTAACAGCAGCAGGCGTGACCGCTGCTTTGCCCACTTTGCTTACCTGCGTGACGACCCATTAGTCTGCCGTGACGCTGATAACCGCGACGAGTGCCTTAACATTGTAGGCAAGTATTTTAGCAAGATTGATTATTGTAAGAGGATTTCTTCTAAGAGCTTAAGGAACTCTTGTATTCACTCAGTCTCTACTAAGTGCTTGGTTTATGACTGGCGCGGATGCAATGTTTCAAGTTGCACTCTAATTGATGATAATAACGCGTTAAAGGACGCCTGTATCTTTAACATAATTGAGTATAACCAGGAGCATAGTTTTATTTACAAAAGGTTAGTATAGTAATTCTTAAAAAGCTGTTAATGATTCCATTTCTGTATTGCCTCGGTAGTCTAGTGGTCTAGGATCTCGGGTTGTCGACCCGAGGACCCGGGTTCAAATCCCGGCCGGGGCGAGTATTTGCGAGCCATCGGCAGGGGCCTATAACTTGTTATAGTGTCCCGGCCCCGGCGTTCCAGATGAAATCAAGGGGTCTGCTTGTTTTTCTTACTTATAACTCTTTCTAAAAGAAGACAAACCTCTTGTTCTTATGGAAGGCTTTAAATAGTAGAAAGTTTTCCTAATATTATAGGTGTTTGAGTGATGACGGTTGTTATTGACACAGTTGATGTTGCAGAACTGCTTGTTTCAAAAGCAGAGAAAAATAATTCTGAAAAAGAACTTGATAACTTAATAATTAATAATTTTGAAAACCCTGAAATAGCTATTTTTGACCGGCACATAGGGCCCACACTATTATCAAACAGTCCTAACAACATTAAAGTTAAGGGTGATGATGAGAATGAGACTTTAAAGAACAAGCTAATAACATCTTTTGTGGACGCCTTCTCAGATAATGCTATTGGCTTAATGATGAGGAGGATTAACGACGACACTTACTTCGGTGTTAACTTCACTGTTCATAACGATTACGCCAGGGGCAAAGAGGATTTATACTTATTATTCACCCGGTGTAATGACAACGTTATTAATTCAAAACAGTTAGAAAAAGAATTAAATGATATTGCTGAAGCTTACGCTCAATTAATAACAGATGGTTTATTAATGGTTGAACAATACTCTTAAAGAAATCTTTATAAAATGAATAAAGCTTTTTTCTTAAGTGAAGGGCCCGTAGCTCAGTCTGGTCAGAGCACTTGGCTTTTACGTTCGGCGCTGACGCGCCTCACCCCGTGCTATCGCACGGCCACTCATTTCAATAAGAGTAGAACGAGGATACCAAGGTGTCGGGGGTTCAAATCCCCCCGGGCTCACACTCAAGTTTGTTTTCTTTTAATCTTCTTGCTGAATTGTACGTGATTATCTCTTAGTTTCTTGTAGAATTCATCCTTACTTATCGGCTCCTTGTATAGTTTCCCAGGCTTCTTAATCTGGTAAAAAGACGGCCGTTCCTTTAATAACGAGAACTCGTAGACGCATTTATCCTCAAAGAAATAATTGTTAAATAATTGTCTTAGTCTTCGTTTAAGAAGCATTAAGTCATCAGGTCCCAGCCCTGACTTAATAATCCTCGGCCCCTTGCTGCTTAGTCTAATAACTGTTGGCGGGTGCTCGTTCCGGTCAAGGTTGTAATGATCTCCCTTAACTGCTTCAATCACGTAGTCATTCTCAAGTCTTAACAGGTTAAGAGAGTAGTC
This sequence comes from archaeon, assembly GCA_014729335.1. Classification (GTDB taxonomy): domain Archaea; phylum Nanobdellota; class Nanobdellia; order WJKC01; family WJKC01; genus WJKC01. The sequence continues at coordinate 17,636 of WJKC01000012.1, forward strand.
ATAGTCCTCTTGGGGAGTCCACTCCTGGATGATGATGAAGGCGTCACTGTAGCCGCCGAACCGCTGGCTGAAGAAAGCTAGTGCTTCCTTCATTTTTGAGATTATTAATTCGTTATCACTGGCGTCAAGGTCAGGGGCGATGAATAACTTGACTTCAGGATTATTAGCTAACCCTGTCCTGATAATAACACTCTTGCAGTTAATCCTTGATTTAAAAGACCTTAAACCATCCTTTAGGTAGGCTTCAACCTCTCCCGGCTCCACCCCTCTCATGTCAAGCGCGTAGAACTTATTATGAGGGAACCTGAGAGACGATAACTCAAGCATGCTGTAGAGTTTATTGCTCATTACAGAATCTTATATTAAGATTATTTATTAATCTGTTCTTATTAAGACGTATTTCAACAAATTATCTAACGGATTGTTGAATATTATTGTAAGATTAGGTTGGCTTTTATCTTTTTCTAATAATTCTTGGTTTGCTACAGAGTATTTATCAATATCTGAGAAATCATATAACGTTCTCAATCACTCCTAAAGGCATTATTAGATTATTCTCAAAAAAATCTTTGCTTTTTTCTTTAACCCTGAAGCCAAAATTTTTCATATCTTCAAAATATTTTGTATCTGCCAAGTTGTGTTCAAGTATTTCTTGTAGTTTATGATATATGTCATTAATAGTTTCTGTTTGTTGAATTAATTCAATAACTTGTTTTAATTCCATTTAGTATTATTTACATCTTTTATCTTTTAAATTTTGTTATAGTAAACTAATTTAATAACCTATTTATTTAAATTACCAATATGGTAAAGCCAACAGCTAAGGAGCCTTGTGTTTTCTGTAAGATAGTGGCGGGCGAGGTGCCTTCTTATAAGGTTTATGAAGATGATGAGGTCCTGGCATTCCTTGATGTCAACCCAGTGAACCCCGGCCACTTATTAGTGGTGCCAAAGGCTCATTACAAGACAATCACTGACATGCCTAAGGATTTATATGAAGAGATTGCTGAGAAGGTGTGGGAGCTTTCTTTGAAAATGCAGAAGGCGCTTGACCCTGACGGGATGAATATTGTTCAGAATAATAATGAGCACGCCGGGCAGTTAGTGCCTCACTACCACGTGCACGTCATCCCAAGGTACTCTGGCGACAGTGACCGATACATTGAGGAATGGAAAACCAAGGACTTAAGCAAGGAAGAGATGAAAGAAGTTCAGGCAAAACTACAATCTTAATTGTTTCCTGAGCCTTTTTAACGAAAGGTTTAAAAAGAAGAGCTATTTTCAAATCAAAATAATGGTTTCTAAAGCTAAAAAAACAGCCAAGAGCCCTGATTCAAAGAAATCACCTAAGAAGAAAAAGAAGACCATAATGGACCATAAATTAGTCCCGCCTCACAGGATAATGAGCAAGGAGGAGACTCAGGGGTTATTAGAGAAGTATGATATCACTCTTGGACAGCTGCCTAAGATTAGCAGCAAGGACCCAATGGTTAAGTTATTGAAGGAAGCTGAGCCCGGCACTGTGTTGGAGATTAAGCGCGACAGCTTGACCGCGGGCAAGACTAATTATTACCGGGTGGTGCTTGATGATTAGGAAGCGTTTGTTAAAATCCTATTATGAGTCCAGGTTGTTAAACCAGTTTAATATTGATTCTTATAATAAGTTCATTAGTGATAAGATGCAGGAAGTTATTGATGAGACTAACTCTGTCCTGCCTGACATCCTGCCCCCAGGGGTTAGGGATTTTGAGATAAGGTTTGGCAAGGTGTGGGTTGAGAAGCCTTACATAATGGAGTCGGACGGCACCCGCAAGGAGATTAACCCTATAGAGGCGCGTTTAAGGGATGTTACTTACCAGGCGCCGATACTATTAGAGATGTATTATGTTAAGAACGGGACTGAGAGTGAGAAGCAGTCAATCCATATTGGCGACATACCAGTGATGGTTAAGAGCGATATATGCAACCTTCACGGTCTTAGTAAGGAGGAGCTGGTTGATAAGAAGGAGGACCCTGAGGACCCTGGCGGTTATTTTATTATTAACGGCACTGAGCGGGTGGTGGTTATTATTGAGGACTTGGCTCCTAACCGGTTCTATGTTGAGCGCAAGACCAGTGGCAGGTACGAGGAGGTTTGCAAGGTTTTCAGCGAGGACGCTCGTTTAAGGATTCCTCACTCTGTTCAGAAGGATAAGAGTGGTTTAATAACTGTTAACTTCACTCGGATGAAGCGCATACCCTTCACTCTTTTAATGAAGGCATTAGGCATCACTGAGGATAAGCAGATTGTTAAACTGGTTCAGCCGACTGAGCGGATGATGAGCGAGTTGTATATTAATTTTTACGAGACTTCAACTATTAATAACCAGAAGGACGCTTTGATTAAGCTTGGTAAGAAACTAAGCGGTGGCAAGCGTGATGATATCAAGATTGAGAAGGCTACCCGGATGATTGACCGTTACTTATTCCCTCATATTGGCGGGGGCGAGGATTATCGTTTGAAAAAAGCAGCTTACCTTGCTAAGATGGTTAAGAAGTTATTAAAACTTTCTTACGGCTTGATTGAGGAGGATGATAAGGACCACTACTCTAATAAGCGTTTAAGATTGTGCGGTGACATGATGGAGTCATTATTTAGGTATTCATTCCGGATACTGGCTAGTGATATGAAGTATAATTTTGAACGGTTAGTTAAGAGGGGCAAGCTGCCAGGGCTTCAAGCGATTACTCGTAAGAAATTACTAACATCTCGTATTAAGAGCAGCCTGGCTACTGGCGAGTGGGTTGGCGGTCGCCACGGTGTGAGCCAGCACTTGAAGCGTAATAACTTTGTTGACACAATCTCTCATTTAAAACGGGTTGTTAGTTCATTAAGCGCTGCTCGTGAGAACTTTGAGGCAAGGGACCTGCACCCAACCCAGTGGGGCAAGTTATGCGCGTCTGAGACGCCTGAGGGTCAGAACGTTGGTTTAAGAAAGACTCTTGCAATTACTTGTGAGATTAGCACTGATGTTGGCGAGGAGGAGAATGATAAGATTATGAAGATTATCAAGGACTTAGGTGTTAAGGGGGTTGGTTTTAAGTGACGGATGTTTTCTTTAACGGCGTATTCCTAGGCGAGACCAGCAAGCCTAAGAACTTGGTTAATAAGTTGAAGACTGAGCGTCGTAAAGGAGCCGTGACTAGTTTGATGAATGTTTCCTATGACGAGATTCATGATAATGTTGAGATACTGACTGAGAAGGGCAGGGCGGTCAGGCCTTTAATTGTTGTTAAGAACGGCAAGCCGTTGCTTACTAAGGACTTGGTTAAGAAGCTTGAGGCTGGTAAGATTCAGTGGCATGACTTGATTAGCAAGGGCGTTATTGAGTACGTTGACGCGATGGAGGAGGAGGGCTTGAAGATTGCTATTGATGACAGTGAGTTGACAAAGGAGCATACTCACTTGGAGATTAGCCCGTTAGTTATCTTCGGCAACCAGGCTGCAATGATTCCTTACCCCGAGCATAACATGGCTACTAGGGTTATTTATGGTTCTAAGATGCTTAAGCAGGGCTTGGGTATTTATGCTAGTAATTATACTATCCGTGATGACACTAATGCTAATATTCTTCACTACCCTCAGAACCCGTTGGTTAAGACCATGATGTATGACTTGATTAATTATGGTACTCACCCGGTGGGTGCTAACGTTGTCGTTGCAATAATGCCTTGGGATGGTTATAACATGGAGGACGCTATTGTTGTTAACCAGTCAAGCATTGACCGGGGCTTGTTCCGTAATACTTATTTTAAGCCTTATAAGTCTGAGGAGTTAAGATACGCTGGTGGTATAAAGGACCGGATTGGCGTCCCTGATAAAGATGTTAGTGGTTTTCGTACTGAGGGTGCTTATGCTAATCTTGAGAGTGATGGCATCATCTACCCTGAGGCAAAGGTGGGCTCTGATGATGTTTTGATTGGTAAGACTAGTCCTCCGAGGTTCATGACCAGCATGGAGGAGTTCAGGGTTGGGGTGGAGGCTCGTAAGGAGACCAGCACGGCTGTTAAAAATGATGCGGAGGGGATTGTTGACTCGGTAATGATTACTGAGAGTGATAATGGTAATAAGATGGTTAAGGTTATTGTCCGCGACGAGCGCCTGCCTGAGCTTGGTGATAAGTTTGCCAGTCGTTATGGTCAGAAAGGGGTTATTGGTTTAACTGTTCATCAGGAGTCAATGCCTTTCACAGCTGACGGCGTGGTGCCTGATATTATTTTCAGCCCTCTGAGTATTCCTTCCCGTATGACTTACTCACAGGTTCTTGAGTGCCTGGCAGGCAAGGTTGCTGCTTTAACTGGCGAGATTATTGACGCTACTGGTTTTGAGAAGACTGGTGAGGATGGTCTTAGAAAGAATTTATTGGAGCTTGGTTTTAGGGATAATGGCACTGAGACTCTTTATGACGGCCGCACTGGCAGGGTTTATAAGGCTAGGATTATGATTGGCAACATGTTTTACATGAAGCTTAAGTACATGGTTGCTGGCAAGATTCAGGCTAGGGGGCGAGGTCCGTTGCAGTTGCTTACTCGGCAGCCGACTGAGGGCAGGGCTAAGGAGGGCGGCTTAAGGCTTGGTGAGATGGAGAAGGACTGCTTGGTTGGTCATGGTTCAAGCTTGTTATTGCAGGAGCGCTTCAGCAGCGACCGTTCAATAATACCTGTTTGCAAGAACTGCGGTCTTATTGCTATCTTTAATAAGTTTAAGAACAAGGGTTTATGCCCTGTCTGTGGCAAGAAGAGTGAGATAACCCTTGTTGAGATGAGTTACGCTTTCAAGTTATTATTAGATGAATTAAAATCACTGTGTATCTACCCGCAGTTGGATATTAAACCAAAGGAGTGAAAAAAATATTTATGAGTGTTATTAGGGATAAGATTGACCAGATTAAGTTCAGGGTTCTTAGTCCAAGCGTTGTTAAGTCAATGAGTGTGGTTAAGGTTGTTAACCCTGAGTTATATGATGCTGACGGGTACCCAATTGATGGTGGTTTAATGGACCTGCGTATGGGAGTGATTAGTCCTGGCATGCGCTGCCGTACCTGCGGTGAGCGGGTTAAAGAGTGCCCAGGTCATTTTGGTTATATTAAACTGGCTAGGCCTGTTATTCACATCTTCTATGTTAAGTGGATTTATAAGTTGTTGAAGAGCACTTGCCGTGAATGCGGCAGGTTATTACTAAGTTCTGAGGAGTTGGAGAAGGTTAAGGCAGAGCTTGACAGTGACTTGGATACTAGTGAGTTGGTTAGCGAGGCTAAGAAGAAGAAACTTGTTTCAAGGGCTTCATCAAGGAAGAAGTGTTATTATTGTGATGCTAAGAAGAAGCGGGTCAGGCTTAACAAGCCTTATACTTTTTATTATGGTAAGAAGAAGCTGACACCTATTGATGTTCGTGAGTGGCTGGAGCGAATCAGGGATGAGGACTTGGGTGTTACTTCTTTTAACCCTTTGGCCGGCCGTCCTGAGTGGATGGTTTTAACCCTTGTGCCGGTCCCGCCTGTGACTGTTAGGCCTTCAATCACTCTTGAGTCAGGCACTAAGAGCGAGGATGACTTAACTCATAAGCTGGGAGACCTTGTGAGGGCTAATCAGCGGTTGTATGAGAACTTATCTGCCGGTGCTCCTGAGATTATTATTGATGACTTGTGGGACCTGCTTCAATACCACGTCACCACCTTGTTTAAGAATAATGTTTCTCAGATACCGCCTGCTCGTCATCGGAGCGGCCGGCCTTTAAAGACATTGGCTGCTAGGATTAAGAGCAAGCAGGGTCGTTTCCGTAAGAACTTGGCTGGCAAGCGTGTTGATTTTAGTGCCAGGTCAGTTATCAGCCCTGACCCTTTTATTAAGATTAATGAGGTTGGCATTCCTCGGTTGATGGCTTTTGAGTTAACCATTCCTGAACGCGTTACTGAGTGGAATATTAATTGGTTGAAGAATTTTATTAAGAATGGTCCTACTAAGTACCCGGGTGCTAATTATGTTATCACACCTGAGGGTAAGCGTAAGAAGATTAGTGAGGAGACAATGGAGGTTATATTGGAGGAGTTGGGTGTTGGCTACGTTGTTGAGCGTCACTTGTTGAATGGCGACCCAGTGATTTTTAACCGGCAGCCGAGTCTTCACCGGATGAGCATGATGGTTCATAAGACTAGGATACTGCCTCATAAGACTCTTAGGCTTAATTTATGTGTTTGTCCTCCTTATAATGCTGACTTTGATGGTGATGAGATGAACCTTCACTTGCCGCAGTTGCCTGAGGCTAGGGCTGAGTCTCAGATATTATTGGATGTTAATAATCACCTGGTTTCTCCTCGTTATGGTCTGCCTATTATTGGTTTTATTAATGACCACATTCTTGGTGCTTACTTGTTAACTCAGGAGGGTGTTACTCTTTCTCGTGAGGAGGCAATGGACTTGTTATTCTCGGTTGGTATCTCTGATTTGCCTGATAAGAAGGAGTTAACTGGCAGGGAGGTTTTCAGCCAGTTATTGCCTGATGGTTTTGATTTTGAGTTGAAGAGCCGTGATGGTAATCATATTAAGATTAGGGACGGGGTTTTAGAGTCTGGTTTTCTTAATAAGAAGAGTCTTGGCGCTGGTTCTGGTTTGTTAATTCAGTACTTGTTTAGGGATTTTGGCCAGTCAGTTGCTATTGACTTCATTAACAAGGCAACTGTTTTGTTTATTAAGTACTTGCAGAGAGCGGGGGTGACTGTTTCGCCGAGTGACTCTGACCTGCCTCGTAAGGGCGAGCAGAAGATTAGGAACATAATTAATTATTATACTTCAAAGGTTGATGGGTTGATTGAGGATTATAAAAAGGATAAGATTAAGGCTTACCCTGGTAAGACTAAACGCGAGACCTTGGAGTTTAAGGTTCTGGCTTCTCTTAGTA